>JBHAEB010000129.1:0-4680 GCA_041855345.1 Arachnia sp.
GGGGGTGCTCATGTTCCTGTTCCGCGGCTTCTGGTGTGACGCTGTTATGTGTTGGTGTCGAGTCCGGGGACTGGGATGCCTTGGGCGTCTGCTGCTCGGCGGGCTCGGGTGGCGAGCCAGTCGGGGATGTGTTCGGCGGTGCGGGGGAAGATCTGTAGTTCGTTGAGGTATTCGAGGTCGGATGGTGGTGTGGTGCGCCAGGTTGGTTCGGTCATCCAGTCTGTGTGGGTGTGGAGGGTCTTGTCGGTGGCGTCCATCCAGATGCGGGCGGTGTTCCAGGCGCCGCGTTCGGGGTCGGCCTGCGCGCGGCGGAGGTCGCCCGCCGCGAAGCTGATCTTCGATGGTAGTTCCACGGATTTTTTGGTCCCGTCTGGCAGGGTCAGCCACACGAGTTCTTCTTCGACTGGGGCTAGGGCCGAGATTTTGATCTCTACTAGGGTTCCTTCTTGTTCGGTGAGCCAGGCTGCTAGGTGTGTCTCGATGAATTTGAGGACCTCGAGGGCTGGTTTTCCTCGCATTTCTCCCATGGGCCAGTCCTACATGCTACCCGACGCCATCATCATTCTCTGGCAAGGGTGCGGCGGTTAGGCGGGGCCTTGCATCCAAGCCGGGATGGCGCCTGGCTGCCTGGGGAAGAGCCGTAGTTCCTCGGCGCAGTCGGCTGGGGTGTATGGCGGGTCGAGGGTGGGCTGGCTGTCGTAGTCGAAGTCTGTGATGAGCCGGTAGTCGGAGGCGTTCATGGCGAGCTTTGCCTTCGTCCAGGCGCCGCCGCCGGGCTGGGCCATGGCGGCCCGGATGTTGATGGCTTCACTGACGATGACGGCGGGGACCTGGTTGGCGTACCAGCGCCCTTGGTGGAGTGCGTGCGTGTGGAAAAGCACGCGCTGACCCAAGGCGTCGATGTCGATGACGGTCTCCTGGACGCCGGTTTGCTGCATCCATTGCGTGAGGTGAGTGGCCACGGTTTGTATCGCGTTCATCTGGTTCTCGAAGGACCAGGAGCTCATCGTTTCTCCTCCGTGTTGGTTGCGGTTGGTTCGATGCTACCTGCTTGACGTGTCAGCCGGTCAAGGCCTCGGGCTTGCTATGTGAAGTGGAGCTCCTGGCGGGTGTGATTGTCGTACCAGCGCCGGCGACCGTCGGGGTCGACGACGAGTTGGAGGTCGGAGCCCACAGGGAGGGTGTAGACGCCGATGAGGGCGGGTTCCATGTGGCACATGGTGTTGAAGTCGACGATGGCCCAGTTGTTGGGATCGTCGAGGTATTCGGTGGTGTCGATGTCGGAGAAGATGCGCCAGCCGTTGTCGGCGGGGTTGACGGACTGCTCGCGGATGAGCCATTTGATGTGGCCACGGTTGTCCAGGATGTTGCGGGAGACCATGGAGGCTCCAGCCGTCTTGATGTACTCGGGGGTGCTCATGTTCCTGTTCCGCGGCTTCTGGTGTGACGCTGTTATGTGTTGGTGTCGAGTCCGGGGACTGGGATGCCTTGGGCGTCTGCTGCTCGTTTGGCTCGGGTGGCGAGCCAGTCGGGGATGTTGTCTGGGGTGCGGGGGAAGACCTGTAGTTCGTTGAGGTAGGCGAGATCTGAGGGTGGGTCTGAGTGCCAGGTGGGTTCGGTCATCCAGTCCATGTGGGTGTGGAGGATCTTATCGGTGGCGTCCATCCAGAGGCGGGCGGTGATCCAGGCGCCGCGTTCGGGATCCGCCTGTGCGTCGCGGAGGTCGCTGGTTGCGAAGCTGATCTTCGATGGCGGGCTGACCGATTTCTTGGTTCCGTCCGGTAGAGTCAGCCAGGTGAGCTCTTCCTCGACCGGGGCCAGAGCGGAGATCTTAATCTCTGCCAAACTGCCTTCCTGGTCATTGAGCCAGACTGCTAGGGTCGACTCAATGAATTCGAGGAGTTCGGTGGCTGGTGTGCTGGTTTCTTCTGTCACGGAGTTTCCCTGGGTTATTTATTTCGGTATTTCTTCACGATTCGAGTGCCGCTCTCATCGGTGTGTTCAGTGGTTGTCCTCGAGGGCGTGCGATCTGGCCCTGTGAGGTTGTCGGGGTCCTTGGGCTTGGGCAGTTCTGCCTCTATCTTGATGTCGCGGAACCCGTCCGGATTCCTGGCGACGCTGGCCTCCCAGGCCCGGAAGCTCTCGTCCCAGTGGCCCTGCGTCCCGCGGTTGATGTAGTCGATCTGCGGGTGGAGGTTGATGCTCTCGGGAGGGCCGCCGAACTGGGTGCCAATGAGGTGCCCGCCATCGTAATGATACTTGGGTGTGTTGTCAGGGGGGTTAGGATCTGCAGGATCTACAGGGGCTGCCTTATTTCCGTAGTCTCCCACATCTTTCTGGATCTTCAGATTTCGAACCCTGTCGGTATCGGGAATCACGTCCAGCCGGTCGACCTCTACCCTGATCGTTCGAGCGTATTCATCCGTGGTGTAGTGGAATTTTCCGTCCACGGAATAGGTAGCGTTGGGCAGCGGGTTGTTGAGGTCGGGGTTGAGTTCTCCCCCGCGCCTCACCGCCGAGTCGGCCTCCACGTGGGAGATTCGGCCCAGATCGTCCGTGTAGAAGTCGCCGCGTCCCTCAACGCTATAGCGAGTGTTCGGTTCGAGCGTCCGGCCCTTCCCAAACGGTACGTTCTTGGGCGGTGCCTCAACGGAGACCTCGTTGGAGTAGGGAGGCCGATGCCGGGCCTTGAACTCTTCTTCCTTCGTGCGGGCGGGGTCAGCGTCATCGGGTTTGCCCGCAGCGTCATCGGCTCGCGATGAGTCCTGATCCGGTTTCGCATCGTCGGATTTCTTGGGGTCCGCGTCCGGCTTTCCTGGGCCTGCACCATCCGGGGCGTCGTCCGTCTTGGGGGCTGGCTTGCCAGCACTCGGGTCTGGTGAGGTTCCGGGTGCGGGAGACATGTCCGTTCGGGTCGTATCCGATTTCGGCGCAGGAGCGTCTGCTTTGCCGCCGCGGAAAAGACTATCAAGCTTATCCTGAAGAGCTTTAAACAAAGCCTTCAAATCGCCAAGTTTGGTGACCAGGTTGCGGGCACTAGTGATCAGGTCCGTAACGTTACGGCTCACCTTCCCAATCAATGAAGCCACCCGGGTAGCGATCTGTTCCAGAACCAAAGGCAAGGCCGTACCAACAGAAACGATCAACTCGATAGCGTAGGACAAGATTGAGCCCACGACCTCAGCGATAGCATCCCGAACAAAATCATGAACAAACTGAACAATGACCGCCGTGATATCAAGCGCGGTCCCCATCGCCCCAGCCCAACTACCAGCACCATTAATAGCATTAGCCACATCACTCGCAGCACCAGTATAAGCCGAGATCGCCTGACCTGAACCGCCCCGGCATGTCCGGAGACTCACTTTGTTGTGAGTCCTGCTAGCTGCAGGGCTTCTGTTTGTGAATCGTAGTAGATAGTTTCCAGATCGACTGGAGGCATGTCGCCGCAGTACTCGTAGAGGCGACGATGGTTGTACCAGTCGACCCATTCAGCAGTGGCGAACTCCACATCGTCGACGCTGCGCCAGGGTTTACGGGGCTTGATCAGCTCGGTCTTGTACAGGCCATTGATCGTCTCGGCCAACGCGTTGTCGTACGACGACCCGACAGCCCCAACCGAGGCAGCGATGCCGGTCTCGGCCAGGCGTTCAGACAAGGTGATCGAGGTGTACTGCGAGCCGCGGTCGGAGTGGTGCACCAGATCAGCGAAATCGTCGTGTCCTTCCCGTTGGCGGGTCCACACGGCTTGATCGAGCGCATCGAGGACCAACGAGGTGGTCATCGTGATGCCGATGCGCCAACCCAGGATCCGACGGACGTAGGCGTCGATGACATAGGCGCAGTAGACCCAGCCTGCCCAGGTCGACACGTAGGTGATGTCGGCGACCCACAACCGGTTCGGTGCCGTCGGCGCGAACCGGCGCTGCACCAGATCATCTGGCCGTGCCGCGGCCGGATCAGCGATGGTGGTGCGCTTGACCTTCCCCCGCACCGCACCGGCAAGACCTGCCTCGGCCATCAGCCGCTCGACCGTGCAACGCGCCACCGCGATACCTTCCCGGTTGAGCTGCAGCCACACTTTCCGCGCCCCGTAGACGCTGAAGTTGGCTTTGTGGACCCGCCGGATCTCGACCAGCAGCGCCTCGTCTCGCTGCTGCCGAGCCGTCGGCAACTTGTCTCGCCATTCGTAGAACGTCGATGGAGCGATCTGCACACCATGTTCAGTCAGCACCCGGCAGATCGGCTCGACACCCCACCGCAGACCAGCCGTGGCATGGTCAGCATGTTCACGAATGAAATCAACGATCACTGTCCGGGCCGGTCGAGCTCGGCCGCGAAGAAAGCCGAGGCCGCTTTCAAGATCGCATTCGCCCTGCGTAACTCGGCGTTCTCTCGCTTCAACCGCTTCACCTCGGCCGATTCCTCCGACGTCACCCCCGGCCGGGCGCCCGCGTCGATCTCGGCCTGACGCACCCACTTGCGCACCGACTCCGGTGACCCGATCCCCAGCAACTCGGCCACCCTGACCATCGTTGCCCAATCCGTTTCATGATCCGGCCGCGACTCGTGATACATCCGAACAGCACGAGCCTTCAACTCCGCTGGATACCTCTTCGATGTTGACATGACTCCATCCTTCCCAAGGATTGAAGTCTCCGGACATGCCGGGGCGGTTCA
>JBHAEB010000130.1:0-2751 GCA_041855345.1 Arachnia sp.
CGAGCAACCCAAACCCTACCTGTCGCTGATCGCCAAAAGCCGCTACCGAATTCGACGCAGATTCCAACCTCTACATTGTGGGAATCCAACAAGGTTCAGGCAGCCAGTGGTGGGGCGTTGGGTGAGAAATACACGGCATGAGGATCCAGCCGTTCACCCGTGGGGCCCCGGTATTGGGAGGGTGGATGATGACCACGCAGTTGGGTGGCTGCAGTGGCAGCTTGGTCGGCATCTGCGCCGATGCGGATACCTGATGGAGTGGTGAAGATCAGGCCATCGGGTTGGTTGGGGTTTCCGCGGATGCTGAACCAGCCTTGGTGGTGTTGCCGGTGATGGCGTGGGCACAGTGAAATGAGGGTGTCGTGGTCGGTTGGTCCGCCGTCGCGCCAATGCTGAAGGTGATGGTTTTCGAGGAATCCGGTGACCGGGCAGCCCGGGTAGCGGCAGCCGCGATCGCGGTCCTCAATGAGGCGACGGGTGCGGATTGGCACGATCCGCTGGCTGCGGCCCACGCTGACCGGGTGGGAATCGGTTTCCCAGACAGGAACCAGTTTTCCGTCACAGGTGAATTCGCTGAGGATGTGCTGGGGCAGGGCACCCTGCTTGCCGAGCCAGCCAGCGCCAGTGGTGTCAAGGTGCAGCTGGATGCGGTAATGATCTTTGCGGGAGCCAGAGGCCACAGCGTGGAGGGAGCGGTTGGCCATCTCCAGGAGCCCGTCGGCCAAGGTGGCGTTGCTATCGCCAGCGGTGAATAGGGCGTCTTTGGCTTCTCGAATGGCGGTCTCGACCAGGGCCCCGTCGACGGCATTGCAACTGAAGCTGAGGTGGAAGGTGCCGGTGCGGCTATCAGTGCCGCACTGCAGCTGGGGAGTATCGGCGTGGGCTGCATCCCGAGGTTCCTGGGGCTTCGCGTCAGCGTAGGAATAACGCGGGAGGGTGCGGCGTAGTTGGGTGACGGTGGCGTTCTCAGCGAAGGCGGTAACGGAGGCCGAATATTCGGCGGGGGTGTGCTGGGCGACGACGGTGGCTTGGTCTAGCCCGATACGGCCAGCGCTAAGGGCCTGGGTCAGTTCGGGCAGCTCCTCAGCCCGGCGGGCAATGAGGGTGATATTGGCGGCATGGGCGGGGGAGATGCCAACGAAAACCTGAAGCCAATGCTCAAGCGAGCGGATGCCAATGCCAACCCAAGCCTCGTTGGCTATCAACAGGCGGGTCAACTCAACCAGGTTCGCGTGTACCGCGGCGAGATGCCCGGCGAGTTCATGGGCCTTGGCGACGTGCCGTTTCCAGGCCTTCACGGGATCCTCACGCGGCCCAACTAGGGGCTGCGCATCCACCGTCGTGGTGAGCATCTCGTCCATGACAAAATCATACACACATTCGAATAACTGGGCAAGTGTTTCCCAAAATTTTTCCGTTGATGGTGCCCTTCTTCGCCCGAGGCGAACCCGGTGGCGTGAAGGCGGTTGTGGCGTCAGGCCCAATCAGTCCTTTCGGCGAGCCGAACACCATGTCTACCTGTGCAAGCGAACCGAAGTTGCCGGTAGTGATCGCGGCCAACGGCCTCGTCTTGTTGTCGATCCTGGAACCGCGTCGCGGTAATGGTTTGCATCCTGTGGCGCTGAGGGTGGCAGCTGCGTTCATCGTGGTCCTGGCGGTGCACCCATTGAGGTGAGGGGACGTCTTGCCTCACGTCAAGATGTCCGGGTGTGATTGGTGCTTGCCTCACGAAAAATGTCCGGGAGGGGTTAGGTGGTGGGGCGTGTGCCTTGGGTGCGGGCTTTGGTGAGGTCGATGAGTTGTTGTTGGATGTGGTTGATTCGGCGGGTGATGCGTGCGGGGTTGAGGTTGGCGTGGTCGTGTTCGAGCTGGTTGCGGGTTTTCTGGTCGAGGGTGTTGGCGTCGAGGAGTCGCTGGTAGGGGGTGCGGGGTGCGTCGTAGACCCGTTTCTTGCGGCCGGTGCTGGTGTGTGTCCAGCCGGTGGCTTTCACGCAGGGCAGGAGGTGGTTTTTGCGGGCCGTCACGTGGGTCCATAGTTCGTTGAGGAGGTTCATTTCGGTTTCGTAGCGGTAGCGGAACGCGTGGCGGCGGACCCAGTCGCCGTTGCGTTGTTCGACGTGGGCGTTGTCGTTGTGTGTGTAGGGGCGGCCTTTGGTGAGTGGGATGTTTTGGTTGTCGGCCCAGGCGATCACGCCCCAGTTCATGAACTCGCTCCCGTTGTCGAAGTCGAGTCCGGCGATCGGGACTGGGGTGTGGGTGCGCATCCATTCCAGGGCGCCGTGGATGTGGATGTAGGCGTTGTTGCGGATGGTGCGCAGCATGGTCCAGCCGCTGACTGGGTCGGTTCCGGTCAGGGTGCGTAGGAACTCTCCTTTGAGGGTGTGGCCACAGTGCGCGACGGTGTCTAATTCCAAGAACCCGGGCATGGTCAGTGGCGCGTCCATGGTGGTGCGTGTCGGGATCGAGGAGGAGCAGGATATGGCTGGGTTTGGTGCTTGACAGCCCGGCGACCCGGTAGAGAGCGTCCTTGTGGGGTTTCAGGTATCGGTCGATCGTGGCTGGAGCCATGCATCTCAGCTCGTCGAGTACCTCCGGGGTTACTCGGGGCCAGACCTTGCCCAGTTCCTGGAATCGGACCAAACGATCCAGGGTCTCGCCCATCACCGCGGCGAGGTACTTGCCCGATGGTTGGCCCGAGAGCCGCCACACTTCCTGCAGCACCACGACCGCGTCGTAGGAGTACTTCCGCGA
>JBHAEB010000131.1:0-28009 GCA_041855345.1 Arachnia sp.
AGACCGGACATGGTGACCACCCGGTTTTGGCCCAGGGCCGCGGCCGCCCGGATGGAACGGCGCACGTCGTCGGCGTGTTTGGCGCCGATCACGGGGTTGGGGTGCAGCGGGTTGCCGTTGCAGTTGAGGCCGGCGATCTCCACGCCGGTGCCCTCGAACCGCTTGAGGTAGGCCTTCGCGGCGGCGGGGTCGGCGATGATCTCGTCGAGGTTGGGGATGTGCACCGGCGGGAGGAAGCCGCCGGAGTTGATCTCGATGCCTGCCAGGCCCAGCCCAGCGATCACCTCGATAGCGTCTTCGAGTGGGCGGTCGTGGAGGATGGCGTTGTAGACCCCGAGTTTCATAGCGTGACCTGCTTTCCTTGGTTGGCTGCCGATTCGGCGACGGCGGCGAGAATTTCCATGTTGTGGACGCCTTCCTGGAAGGAGGCGTTGCGGGGGAGGGATTGCTCCTCGGGGATGCCGGCCACCTCTTCGAGGAAGGCGCGGGCCTGGTAGGTGAAGCCTTCGTTTTGGCCGAACCCGACCCCCGAGACGTCGATAGCCATGCCGCCGGGCAGGTACGGGTGGTCGGCTCCGAGGTTGACGGTGCGATACCCGTTGGTGGCGGGCCGATCGTCGTGCAGGTAGAGCCGCACCTGGGAGGGCCGGTCTTGGTGGAAGCTGGCCGCGCCGTTGGCGCAGAACACCTCGAAGTTGAGCCCGTTTGGGTAGCCGGCGGCCACGCGGGAGACCTCGAGGCTGCCGGTGGTGCCGCCGAAATCGGCGGTGAAGGTGGCGTAGTCGTCGTTCTCCACCGGGGCCAGCTCGTCCGAGACCGCGGCTGGGCCGTGGCCGACGACGGCGCCCAGTGGGACCGGGCGCTGCTTGATCGCGGTGGTGAACGCGCCGCCGGAGACGCCGGTGATGGGTCCGCACAGGAACTCGGCCAGGTAGGTCAGGTGGCTGCCGACATCGGCTAGGGCGCCCGAGCCCATCGGCCCCTGGTAGCGCCAGCTGATCGGGGCCTGCGGGTTGCAGCCGTAGTCACACCAGTAGCGGCCGGAGAAGTGCAGCGGCTCGCCAAGGGTGCCGTCGTTGATCCAGTCGCGGATCGCGGCGATGCCGGGCTGTCGGCGGAAGGTCAGCCCAATGCGCGCCAGCGATTCGGCCTGATCTGCCAGGCGGGCCATCTCGCGGGCGGAGTCCAGGGTGTCCGAGAGGGGTTTCTCACACAGCACATGCTTGCCCGCCTCCAGTAGTCCTTGGACCACTTCGAGGTGGAGGGAGTTGGCGATGACGACGCTGACCACGTCGATGTTGGGGTCTTCTGCGATGGCGCGCCAGTTTGTGTCGTGGCGCTCATAGCCGTAACGCCTGGCCGTGGCCTCCCCAAGAGGGGCGTTGACGTCGCCGATCGAGACGTAACGCAGCGGCGGCAGGGTGGGTTCGTACAGGGTGGGGGCGACGCGGTAGGCGGCGGCGTGGGCCTTGCCCGCCATTCCGGCCCCGATGACGGCGATGCCAATGGTCATGAATCCTCCTCGACTCAACTTGGAGCGTTCCAAGTTGTTGGAAGTCTAAGCTCCTTCGGGGGCAGAGTCAATGGCCTGCGGCACCGTTGGGCAGGAAGCGGCGAGTTTGGCTGGGCAGGTTGATCCGATCAGCCGCGTCCCAGGCCTCCACATCAACGCCGAAGGCCACAGATTGCTCCCAGGTCGCGACCTGCCCATCGGCACGTCCTCGTCTGATAGCTGTAGGTTAAGCCGCATGGAACCAGCCATCCCGGCCGAACCTGCCGCCAGGCCGACCCGGCACCTGCTCGTCATCGCGATAGGGGCTGGCGCGCTGCTGGCACTCACCGCCTACACACCCCACTGGGCGCTCCAGCTACCCGTGATACTGGCCGCCGCGGCCATGCTGTGGCTTGTCTGCGAGGTGACGCCGCGGCAGTCATATGGGGTCGGGACCGCGTTCGCGCTGGCCTGGCTGGTGCCGACGACCGCCTGGTACTACGCGTTTATGACACCGCTGGTGGCCTTCGCCTCCAGCGTCGGCTGGGCGCTGCTGCTGGGCAATTTATTCCGGGTGGCCGGGCTGCACCGCCGCTTCGGCCGCGTCGGGGCCGTGGCAGCGTTTGTGGCGGCGTGGCTGACGCTGACCGGGGTGCGGCTACACGCCCCGGTCGTCGAGGACTGGTGGCTGCCGCACCTGGGCTACAGCGCGTGGCACAACACCGGCCTGGTGTGGGCTGCCCGCTTCGGTGGCGAGGTGCTGTTTGAAGGGCTCCTGCTGGCCTGCGGGGCCGGGATCGTCGCCAGCTGGTACCGGTGGCGCAGACGCGGGGCCCTGGCCGCCGTCGCGGTGGCGACGGGGCTCGTGGTGGCCCTCAACGTCGTCGTGTGGAACTTGCCAGCCACCCCAGTGCAACCGGTGATCGCGTTGCAGGCGATGACCCGCGGCGGGGTCGACGTGCCAGCCTCCGACGCCGACGTCGACGACCTCATGGACCGCACCCTGCAGGCCGTTGGAGCCGAGAGCCCCATGACCGTGGTGTGGCCCGAGAACTCCATCCCGGAGGCGGCGCTGCCCCGGTTGGCCGAGTTCGCTAAGGCCCAGGGGATCACCCTCGCCTTCCACACCACTGAAACCGACGGTGACGAGGTACTCAAGAAGGTGGTCGTGGTCGATTCCTCGGGCCAGGTGGTGCTCACCAACTACAAGCAGCACCTCGCCCCAGACGAGGAAGTTGGGGTGCCCCGCTCGTCGAGCACCCAGGTCCAGCTCAACGACCAGGTGGTCACCGCGTTTGTCTGCTACGACATGCACTATCCCGATGTGGTGGCCCGGATGCGGGGCGCCGACGTCACCTACGTCCCCCTCAACGACGCCGCCTACGGCTACCTGCAGAAGCGTTTCCACACCGCCGACATCACCCTGCGCGCCGCCCAGTCGGGCAGCACGGTGGTGGTCGCCTCCACCAACGGCCCTACCGCGATCGTGAACAGCAACGGCGTCGTGCTGGCCGAGGCCTCCGGCACCGGGCCCGCAGTGGTGCGTCGGTAATCACTTTGGTTCAGGACACGCCTTCGGGTATGACCGGTTGCGCCTAGGCCTTTGCTGGTGGATATCGACAAGGGCGACCCCGCAGCCCTGGGTTGGATCGGAGCCCACGACGGTGGATCGATATGGGATTCATGACTGTCGGCACGCAGCCGTGGGGCCTTCGTTGGGCACGGGCTTGGTGGTCCAGCTGATCCGCGCCGCAACACGGTTCCTCACTCACCCGGAGCGCAAATAGGGCGCCACCGCGCTGAAGCCGATCCACACCGCATCTAGCGGGGCCGAACCTGGTACGACGCGATTCCATACCGCGCACCGCACACGATCCCACCAAGAGCCAGCTGGCTGCCCAACGAAAACAGCCCCCACGTGGCCTAAAGCCTTGTCGGGGGCTGTTTCACTTCCGAGCCGCCCACGGGAATCGAACCCGTGACCTACGCTTTACGAGGGGGGCAAGCCACCTAGTCAGCCACCCAGGTACGAATCCGGTACGGCCGATGAGCGCGCCCAAGGCGTCCCCTACCTCATCCAGCCGCCTATCCCACAGGTGCCCGTACCTGTCCAGCGTCATCGTTGCACTGGAGTGGCCTGGGGCCGCCTGTACCGCCTTTACATCCGCGCCGGACGCAATCATAAGGCTCGCGGCAGTGTGCCCCAGGTCGTGGATGCGCAGCTCCGGCCAGCCCAGCGCCTCCCGTGCGGGATGGAAAACCCGCGAACGCCAGTTGTCCCCGCCCACTCTTGCCCCAGTAGCTGTACGGAACAGGGGCCTGGCGTGGTGAGGTCAAGCATCCCCAGCACAGGGGAGGGTATCGGGGCTTCCCGGGGTCTACCACTCTTGCTCTGCCGGATCAGCAGGCGACGCCGCGTAACGTCGACATCGTCGACGTTGAGTCGGACACACTCCCCTAGCCGGGGGCCGACGGTAGCGAGCAGCCAAACCATCCCCGTCCACCGCGCCCCCACCGCATCAGCTAGGCCCCCGATCTCGTCGGGGGCGAGGAAGCGGGGCGGCGCATCGATAGGCCGCACGGGGGCAACGCCGTGGGTAGGGTTGGTGGGGATGTGGCCGCGCTCCACCGCCACGTTGAGCGCGCCGTGCAGGACCTGGAGGACGCGCGCCTTGGTGGGCTGCCATCAGCCGTAGGGGGCGAGCCCCAACGTCATCCCGGGGGCCGTACTCAGCCTGGAGCCCGGCGAGCCACGCCTGCACATCTGAGCGCCGCACCCCGGCCACCGGTGTGTCGCGCCACTGCGCACTGACAAGTGCCGCGGCCGCTTTGAGCGCACTGGTGTAGCCACGACTGAGGTGCCGCTTCCCAGCAAGATGGGCCGTCATACACTCCCCCACGGTCACGCCGGCGGCGATAGTGCCAGGAGCAGGGCGACTCCACAGCTCCCGCTCCCACTCGACGGCATCAGCCTTGACTGCAAACGCCCTTGTGGGATGCCCCGGGACGACAACCCGCCATCACTTCCCCCTGCCGTACCGTGCCGTTTTGCGCCTGTCGCCCCGGTCCAGAGATCTTGCACTGCCATGACACACAGTCTGCTCGGCAGGGCTGACAAATCTGAGCGTTAAGGAAGGAATTTGGCCCGGCTGTAAATCGTCCCGCCCCGAAGTTCAGCCGTGCATTCATATCGGAGTGTGAACGGGACCCCGCTGGAGCTACCCCGTGCCTCTCCTGTGACATGTACGTTGAGGTCATCGATGCGGGTAACTTCCTCATTGGTATACGCGACATTGGTAATTTCGGCGGGTCGGTGGTTGTTCAGGAACTCCTGGCAAGCGGCTTTCGCCGCGCTCGGAGTCAAGTAGGTTTCAGCAGTCGGCGACCCAGGTGTGGCGCACTTGGCAACCGCCAAGATAGCCAAAAGAACGCCTAGCACAACCAACATTCGCTTGAGCATTGACCAGCCGTACCACGTCGCGAGTGCCCGCCCCATATTTGCGCTCATTTCCCTCGGCTTCACTGCCGGATTGTCGTCCTATCGGCCATATCGTACCGCGCCTAGGGGCGCATACCCGTATATCGGTACGTCGTCACGGCAACTGCTCAATCCGAGACGCGAGGGAACTCCATTCCTGCGCACTCAACCCGTCCAGCCTTGCCCGGAGAGCATGCGTGACTACGTCGAGCAGTTCGGCGGCCTCGCCCAGATGCGGCGTCCAGACCAATGCGTCAGCCAGAGCATCAAGAGAAATGAGTCGACGCGCCGCCTCCGCGTCGACAGCACGCTCCTCCCGTGCCCTGGCCCACCCTGGCGCTGGGCCGCGCTCGGCGTGGATGATCTCGTGAGTCAGGACACAGCGGATCTCGGTAGGGCTCAGTCGGGATGCAGCAGGATGATGCCGGACCCCCAGTCGCACCAGCCCCGTGCGGGCATTACCTGCCAGCCGATCCGCCACCCCTGAGGTAGCTCCATAGCCCCCGTCATATCCGAAAGGATGACAGGTGGGGGCGACAAAATACTCTCCTGCTTCAGGCCTAGCTAGGTGAGTAGCACACATACTGCGACCCCACGCTAACGGGGCCACAGTATGTGCATGCTTGGAGGTGGCGACAGAGCAACGCGCCCGCCCGTCCGATATGGGCGAGCGCGTTTTCAGCGGGTCAGTTGACCGTGATGCCGTTGTCCTCCATCACCGATCGCAGGTACTGCTCCACGCTCTCCATTCCGCTGCGGAAATACGAAGCATGAGTCACCTGAACGGATTCGATGGAGTCTGAACCAACGAGCACAATGTCATAGCGCCGATCGGCCCTGTGGGCCCGTTCGAGTCGCTGATACTCCTCCACGGCGGCTTCCGCGTCGGCGCCGAAGTCGCGCTGCTGGATCAACTCCCCTTTTTCGCGGTCAAACACGAGCAGGAAGTTCTTGATGTCACGCATCTTGGTCGCCATGCTGGTCACCACCCTTTCGTCATCGCGTTCCACGCGGCCGTGAACTCCTCGTCCGACACGTTCGATGGGCGGCCGAGCTCGGCTGCCTCCAGTCTACGCGACCACAAAAGAGCCCACGCGTGGAATGGGGTATAACCATCCTGCTTGTGATTCACTCCCAGTCGGGCGGAAACCTCCTCCACCATGACCGCCCAGCTGTGCATCTCCGGGGTGCGAAGCTGCACCTCCACCGGCCTGATCACGCCCTTGCCGGAGTACATACAGATGAGGTGGACGGCCCGATAGCCACTCTGCCGGGGTTTGGCCACGTAGTCGATCGTCTCGACCCCGTTTCTGCGCCGCCTCGCCGTCGCCTTCTCTTGGAGGCGGCGCAGCGCGTCCAGGTCTTCGACGACGACCCTGACCCCGCCGATGTCGCGCATCCGCGCGAGGTTCATCTTCGATTCGCGCTCGGTCAGCTTCTCGATGATGGTCTGCATCCGCTTGAGGCGTTGCGTGACCTGCGCCTCAATCCCCAGCTCTTGGGCATAACGGCGCATCCCGATGTTGGCGTTCAGCATCGGACGGGCGTACGTCTGCCGGTGCCGCTCAATGATTTCAAGGCAAGCCTCTAGGGCTTCCAGCGGTTTCTCCCCTCTGAGGATCTTGCGCAGCTGGCTACCGGCCTTCTCCACCTGGCTGCGCGACGGCGGGCCCGATCCACCGCTCACCGCGGCTCCCAGTCATCGTCCGCATCCTGCATCGGCTTGTCGTCGGCGACCCATGCAGCGGGCTGGGCCTGCTCGAGGATGCGTTGCCGCTTCAGCTCTTGCATCGACAGGGGGCGGCGTAACGGCTCAGGCGTCGGCGGCTGATGAGCCAGGCGGTCCTCGACGCGCCGGGCAAACTCGCCAAATGTCAGCCCAAGGGCTTCGGCTAGCTGAATGGCCGTAATAACGGGAATGTTGCGATCTCCTCGCTCATACCGAAGATATGTCGGCCGAGGGATACCTGCGCGACTGGCCAATTCGCTCTGCGAGAGCTTCGCCGCCGCACGCTCGGCTCGGATTGTAGCCGCCACCGCTGCGGCTCGGGCGCCTGCTTCCTGCTCCATATGGATCACCCTACGTCACGACGGAGCGGCACTGTGTCATACTGTGCCATCCTTTCGGCTTGCAGGCGTTCCATTCAGATTATTTAGTGATGCACATAGACACAGCAAACATCCAGCTGGAGAACCTCACGAGGGCTATCCGGGATGCGATTGCGCCATCCGGCAAGAGCCGACGGGACGTCGCCGAGCAGACGGGCATCCCCCTGGCAACGCTGAGCCGCCGCCTACCACCCATCCGTGCAGGACATCATGGAGGGGGTTATGGATGACTAGCTGGGCCTATCCGGGTCGCCAGTCAAAGTGGCGCTCCAGAGCAGTGCCGCTAACATCGCCGCGGTACGAGCCGAAATCACTGCGCTTACGCGCGCTCTACACACCGCCCAAGCGGGGGGTGTAGACGTCGAGCAGGTGCGTGCCATGGTCCGTGAGGCCGTAGGTGACGCGCTGGCCGCTGGCGGTGAGGCCCTGCGGTGACGCTACTGGAGGTCCCCAGCCACCCGCTGCCGGCACCGTGCCGGAGTGGGTGGCGTGGGGTATCGCCCTACTAGGGGGGACGATCGCAGCGGCACTCCAGACAGTGTCCCGTCTCACCCCGCGCCTGAAGCGCGCCGAGGAGCTAGCCCGGCAGGCTGTCCATGAGTTGCGCCCAAACTCTGGCAGCTCAATGCGAGATTCGGCGGACCGTACCGAGGCAGCTGTGACGCAGTTGTTTGTCGAGGTGCGGGCGCTACAGGACGACCTCAGGGATCTCCGCCAAGCCAGCCGTCGACATGACGGAGAGCTCGGACGCTTAGCCGACGCGACCGAGCAGATCCGAGACCGAATCACCCGCGCCGAGGACAGGGAGGCGCAGCATCTAGCTGCGCTGGATGCCCGAGTCCACACATTAGAAACCGCCCGGGGGGAATACCGGGACAATCCCTGACGATAGGAGACAACATGACTGAGATCACCACCTTGGCCACTCCCCCGGCTATCATCGCCCTCGTCGAGTTAGCCAAAGCGCTTGGCCTGCAAGGCCGTGGCGCTACCGCACTGGCGGTGGCGCTCGGCGTCGCGCTTGCTGTGGCCGATCACATATTCGCGGGATCCGCTACGTATAGTGCGATCACGCAGGGCCTAATCCTAGGCCTCGGCGCTGCTGGGCTATGGGACGCCGCCGGGCGTGTCCAGCCACAGGCGAAGGCCCAGCAGTGACCAAGCCGACAGCCACATCACCACAGGACTGGCCGCTAGACGGCCTCAGCGCGGCGGACCTGTACGCCCTGACGGAACGCACTCAGGAGGCATATCAGGTCGCTATAGAACGCGAAGCCGCACTGGTGGCGTCTGTACAGTCTGAGCTGATGCAACAGGCCTCGCGGCTGCGGCAGCACGCCAACGAAATGCGGCGCCTGGTAGGCGGCCAGGATGAACCAGAGGCGGACACTCTCCGCGAACTGATGATGCTCCCTGACGATGAGCTAATAGCTCAAACCGCGTATGTGCTGCGGGTGCTGCTAGCAGCCACCACGGCGGGCATCGCCTCCACCGCCGACGTGTGCGACGTAGCAGCAGCGTCCGTCGAGCTGGGCGCCACGCAAGCCCGCTAGGCTGGCGCGAAAAAGACCCCCACCTGTAACGGGCGGGGGTCTTTTTTCGTGTTTCCGGGTACGGTTTCGGCACGGTCCAGCCCCGCACCGCCTGACGTCACCCCTAGTCGCACCGTACCCCGTACAGTGCGACTAGACGCCATACAACCGCACTGCACACCACTGAAAACACCCTGGCGCAGGCATGAAAACAGCCCCCACGTGGCCTAAAGCCTTGTCGGGGGCTGTTTCACTTCCGAGCCGCCCACGGGAATCGAACCCGTGACCTACGCTTTACGAGAGCGTCGCTCTGCCTACTGAGCTAGGGCGGCAGCGCCACCAAACTATAGCCGCTCACCTGGTTTGCCACGAAATCTCGACTGACTGGCCTTTCGCAGATCGTCGCGCCAGAAGCGGGCCACCACCGGGCGCGATCAACTCGACGGCCCGCGTCGTCGACCGCAGCCCAGCCAGCAGCCATGTGATAGCCGACGGTGGAATCTGAAGCGATATCCGCCGTTAGTGGCCAAGGTGAGCTTGAACCGCAGGTCGTAACGCATCCAGACCTGTGAACAGATGCGTCGCCATCCCAAATTCGCGGGCCGATGCGATGTTGACTTCGCGATCATCGATGAGCATGACTGCCTGCGGGGCTAACCCGAAGGCCTCCACAGCCATACTGAATGCAGCGAATTCGGGCTTAATGTGACCGATCCGACCCGAGAACAACAATGGATCCGCCGCCAGTAACCACGGCTGCACCTGCTCCAATCGCGCCGCGAATGTGGTTGGCAAGTTCGACAACACTCCCACCCGGACACCGTCGGCAATCAGATCCTGGAAGTAGCGCGCCATATCGGGCTTCTCCTCCAGCCAGCCGTTCACATCAGCATCGATGACCCCAGGCAGATCGCGGATCGGCACACCAGTGCGTTCGGCCACTGCGGCCCAAAACTGCTCATCGCTGTAGGTGCCGCGATCCTGAAACTCGCGGTAGTGCCAGAAGGCTTCCCAGAACTTATCCCCCGACTGGCCTGCCGCAGCCTCGATGGCAGCCAGAGTGTCGCTTCTATCGTCGCGCATCAGCACGCCGTAAATGTCGAACAGCAAAGCACGCTCCATAGCCCGAGCCTACGCCCCATGCCGCCTCAGAGTGCAGGGCGACTCCCATGCCCGCCGACGTGAGCTGGGTGGCCTACGCCCCGGCCATCCCGGGGCAGGACGTCGCGATCTTGCAGAACAACCTCACCGGTGGCCTACACCCCCTGCCACATCGGTGCAGGGAGAGGAGCCGGCACCGTGGCTGTGTTGGCCGAAGCTACACCCCTTGCCATATCGGGGCAGGGTCCGGCACCCACGAACCGCTTCAAAATCATCGCTACGCCCGGCCTCCTCAGGGCAGGACACGCCGCCCAGACCGCCAAGGAGCCATCGTGAGGGCCACAGAGTCACCCCTCCGCCGCCAGGCCTTCGGGCTCCCCCATCCCAGCCCGCAACAAGCACACCACCGACCAACGACAAGCAGCATCCTCGATCCACGACGAGCAGCCCCGTCAGCGAGGCACATCCCTCAAAAAATGTAAAAATCATTTGCGAGATCCGAAGGCTCTCTATACCATTGCTGCATGAATCATCCCGATCTTGGTCCCATTCTGGACGACCTGGCCGCGGGAAAAATCGACGCGGCCGAAGCGAACCGCAGGATCAACGCCCTCAAGGGCGAGCCCACCCCAGATCCAGAGCCCGCCCCGCAGCCGGGCCCTAACAAAGGCGGTAAACCCGGAGGACTCACCAGAGTCTCGGTCACCGCTGTTGGCCGTCGGGTCCGCATCGAAGGAGACCCGAATGTCGCGACGCTGACCGTCGAAGGCCCGCACGTGCTGCGTCGCTCCGGTGAGGTCATGGAGGTCAGCTCCACCGGCGAGTTTGGCCCCAGCTTGTCTGGGTTCTCCCTGATTCGCCCACCCCGCAGCCTCGACGATCTGCGTGACATCGGTTTGGGCAAGGAGCTTCTGATCCGGGTCAATCCCAAGCTCGTCGTTGATGTGGAGGCCACCACCGGCGGGGTACGTACCAAGGATGTTCCTCGACTCGGCCGGATCCGAGTCACCGCTGGCGGCTGCCACCTCAGCGATGTCACCGAGGTGACCGACCTTCTTAGCCAGGCTGGCGGCGTCACCGTCGAGGGACCGATCTGTCAAGGTCGATCGAAGATCAAGGTGGAGTCGGGGTCTTGCACTCTCAATCTCAAACCCGGGTCAAATGTCGTCGTCCATGCCGAAGCGAAATTCGGGTATATCCGCTGGCCCGAGGAGAACGCGGGGGCCGATGAGGTGGTCATCGGCAACGGCTCGGCCCGCTGTGATGTCACCGTCGTCATGGGTTTCACCACGATCGCGGAGGTGCAGTGATGGCTGAGAATCTGTATCAAGCCCCCGCCGATTGCCCAGTGTGCGCCAATGATCTCATCGTTACCCGTAAGGGGTGCCGACGTTGTGGCACTGAGCTCGCCGGTGAATTCGCCAGCTCCCCCTATGACCGGCTCGATAGCGCTGAACACGAATTGCTGCGTGTCTTCCTCACCTCCCGGGGAAACCTGCGCGAGGTGGAAAAGCACCTTCAGGTCTCCTACCCCACCGCTCGGGCTCGTTTCGACCAGGTGCTCACCAAGCTGGGAATGAGCCCCGAGGCCACGACGGCGTCCCAAGAGTCAGCCGAACCGCAGAACACCCCGCAGGAGCAGATCCTGGCTCGGGTAGCCGCTGGTGAGATCAGCGCCGAGGTAGCAGCCCAACTGATCGCAGGGCTCTGATCCCGCGACACCGCTACGAGGGGCCTGAACTGCGATAGGCAGCCTGTGCCCGCGCCGATACGGGCGTTAGCTCGGCTAGTCATGCCCTGCCGCAATCGGATGCGGCAGGGCATGACGGTGTCGGGGCGTGCCCCGAAGGATGGCTGGTGCCTAGTTGGGTTACCGAGACAACGATTGCTCCTGCCGGAAGGCAACGCGATCTACGAGGCCACCTTCACCACGGTGACATGAATGGTTCGACCGGTTGGCGCCTGGTAACTCACGTCATCACCCACCCGACGGCCAAGGAGCGCCGCCCCAAGGGGCGACTGGGGGGAGACGGCCTCAGCCACCGAATCGTCGGTGCCGAGGATCTCTCGGGAACCGAGCAGGAAGGTGTCAGTATCATCCTCATCGCCGTCGTATGCGATGGTGACGATCCGCCCAGGGATCACTTCATCAGGGTCACCTTCAGGTTCGCCCACCTGAGCGGTGCGCAGCAGCTGTTCCAGCTGCCGGATACGCCCCTCCATCTGGCCTTGTTCCTCTCGGGCGGCGTGATAACCGCCGTTCTCAGAGAGGTCACCCTCCTCGCGTGCCGCCGCGATCCGGGAGCTCACGTCCGCACGCCCCACCGTCTTGAGGTGGTTCAGTTCAGCTTCCAGCTTGTCGTAGGCCTCCTGTGTGAGCCACACGACCTGGTCATGGGTTTCGGGCATCAGGCAATGGTAGAGCAGTCCCCCAATTCGGCCCAATCGCGGATCAACCGCCACAATGTCCCCCATGAGTAGCCCACTCCGCCTCATGCATGTGCACGCCCACCCCGACGACGAGTCCAGCAAGGGCGCTGCGACCACAGCCAAATATGTGGCTGAGGGCGTGGAGGTCATGGTCGTCACCTGTACCGGTGGGGAACGCGGGGATGTGCTTAATCCAGCCCTGGCCAATGACCCGGAAGTGATCGCGGATCTGCCTGCGGTGCGCCGTCGCGAAATGGCCCGGGCAACCGAGATCCTCGGGGTGCAGCACACTTGGCTCGGCTTCATCGACTCCGGCCTACCCGAGGGTGATCCACTACCCCCACTGCCGCCGGGCTGTTTTGCCAGCCTGGATGTCGCCCAGGCAGCGGGAGCACTGGTCAAGGTGATGCGCCAGTTTCGACCGCACGTCGTGACCACCTATGACGAGCGGGGCGGCTACCCGCATCCAGATCACATCCAATGCCACCTCATCACCGTCGAGGCATTCAAGGCGGCTGCCGATGCCACCTTGTGGCCTGAACACGGCCCAGCCTGGCAGGCGGCCAAACTGTACTACCACATGAGCTTCCACCGACGCCGCTATGCCGCCTTGGAGACCCTGATGCACCAACAGGGGCTGCTGCCGGAACCACCAGCACCCACCCGAGATGAGGATCCTTTCTCTGATGGGCGGCTGACCACCTTCGTGCCCTGTTCCCAATACTTCGGAGTTCGTGACGAGGCTTTGCGGGCTCACGCCACCCAGATCGATCCGAACGGGCCGTGGTTCGCGGTCCCGCTGGCGATCCAGCAGGCGGGCTGGCCGACGGAGGACTACCAGTTGGTGGTGTCCAAGGTCCCGACGATGATCCCAGAGGATGATCTATTCACCGGACTACGTGAGGTGCCGCTGGTACCGGAGTTCATCATTTGATGCACCGCCTCTCCCGCGTTGGGCTTCCTCAGTTGGGTGCTGGCTGATCGTTCCTGGTCAGCCAGCCTTAGCCCCAGCCAGGCATATCAATGCGGACGAGCGCTCCCCCCTGTCGTGTCGGTTAGCTCAGGACATGCACCTGCCAACGCTTGGCGCCGTCGAGGTCCGGACAATGAGTCATCCCCCGAGCATGCGCGAGATAGGTATCTGGGTGGTCTAGCGGGAACCCAGAGGCAGTTCCGCCAGCCTTACCCGCACGCCCAACTCATGGTCGTAGATCGATCTGCTTGCGCTGCATCCGGGCAGCCAGGAATCCGCCGATCGCGCCGCCGAGGTGGCCTTGCCAGGACACCCCAGATGCCCCTGGAAACACCCCAAGAAGCACCGATCCGTAGAAGAAGAACACCACCACGGCCAGCGCGATCTGCCCGGAACTGCGGGTATAGAACCCTCGTACCAGCACAAAGACCAGGTAGCCAAAGACCACCCCGGAGACCCCTACGGTGATCGAATAGGGAGGCGAGATCAGCCACACCAGCAGCCCCGAACCCAGCACGGACAGCACCGTCGCTGTGACGAACTGCCGCATCCCGCCCAACCACGTCATCATGCCCAAGACCAGGAAGGGTATGGAGTTGCTGATCAAATGGCCATAGCCGAAGTGCAGCCAGGGGGCGGTCAGCAGATGTGGCAGCTGATCAAGCTGGCGGGGAATAATCCCAAATTGGTCCAGGGCATTGAACGAGGCCTGATCAATGATTTCAAGAACCCACATGACGGCTAATGCGCCACCAACCACAACCAGGCCAGTACCGAAAGAGTTGGGGCGTGTTGAGGTAGTCGTCATGGTTTCCAGTGTGCCTGATCCCGGAAAACCCACACCAGGCACCCAGCCACCGAGGTGTCCACCACCAATGGTGACCCGCTGCGGCCACGCCCCGTAGGTGTCCCAGCATGGGGGACGAGCCCCGGGTCGTCCGGGCACAGGTAGCAGACCTTAGGCATCAGTTTGACGTCACGAACGAACCTCTGGTCGTCAGGGCATAGGAAGCAGACCTTAGACATCGGTTTGACGTCACGGGCAAGGCCCGGATCGTTAGGGCACAGGCTGGAACGCGATGGCCCGGGAGTGGCAGATGTATCCCCTAGCCTCTGGCATCGACGATGCATCGGTCACGGGCTAGCGATACCCTTGGCGCTCATGGTGAACCGACTGGCTGACTCGAATAGCGACTATCTGCTCCAACATGCCCACCAGCCGGTCGACTGGTGGCCGTGGGGCCCCGAAGCCCTCGCGGAGGCTAAAACCCTGGATCGCCCCATTTTGTTGAGCATCGGCTACGCATCCTGTCACTGGTGCCATGTGATGAGCCATGAATCCTTCGACGACGCCGCCGTCGCCGCATTCATCAACGAGCATTTCGTGCCAATTAAGGTGGATCGGCAGCAACATCCCGTGCTGGATCGGGTCCTAATGTCGGCCACTCAGGCGATGAATGATGGTGTGGGCGGGTGGCCTTTGACGGCCTTCCTCACCCCCGAATTGCAGCCCTTCTTTACCGGAACCTATTTCCCGCCACAGCCGCAGGCTTCCCGGCCATCCTTCATGCAAGTGCTGGAAACCCTCGCCGAGGCGTGGACCTCGCGGCGCGATCTTCTGGTGCACGGCGGTCAACAAGTCACGGAACTCTTGACCTCCCTGGCTGAGGCCCCAACCGCCGACCAGATGCCGCCAATCCATGAGGCGATCGACACCATTGGTGGCGACTTCGACTTGATCCATGGTGGTTTCGGGCAATCCCCGAAGTTTCCCAGCGCCACCGTGCTGGATGCCCTCCTGGTGCGCGGTGATGCCCGCTCCTTAGAGCTAGTGCAGCGCAGCCTAGAAGCCATGGCTCGCGGTGCGATCTGCGATCAGATTGGTGGCGGCTTCCACCGTTACACCACCGATCCGGGTTGGGTGGTACCGCACTTTGAGAAGCTGCTGGACGATAACGCTGCCCTGCTAGGCACCTATGTGCGTGGTTGGCGTCGAACCGCCGATCACGACACCGGACTACGCGCACTGCTGGAACGTACCGCCTATGGCATTGTCTCCTTCCTGGAACGGGAACTGCTCAATGACCACGGGGCCTTCATGGCGGGCCTCGACGCCGACTCCTGCGATATCCGAGGGGCGGTATTTGAGGGCATCTACTATCTGTGGAATCCGGAACTGATAACCGATGTGCTGGGTGACAGCGACGGCGACTGGGCCACGGAGGTCTTTCATGTGACGGCTGGTGGCACCTTCGGTGAGGGGCTATCGACGCTGCAACTTCGAGGCCGACCCGACTTTGATCGCCTAGCCGAGGTTTCGTCGCGGTTGCTGGCGCAGCGTCAAACCCGATTCCCTCCGGCCACCGACCGGTTGGTCGTGGCTGCCTGGAATGGGGCTGCGATCTCCTCGCTGGCGACCGGCGCCATGATCTGGAATGAGCCGCATTGGCTGGATTTGGCTCTCGGCGCGGCCCAATATCTGGTTGATGTGCACCTAAGTCAGGATTCGTTACTGCGTTCCTCCCGGGACGGTGTTGCCGAGGCGGAACCTGGTGGCGCCCAGGACTTTGGTCTGGTTTCAGAGGCCTTCGCGATCTTGGCGGGTATCACCGGAGATGCCCGATGGCTCGATCGGGCTGTGGCCTTGATCGAGACCGCGATCACCCGATTCGCTGCTGCTGATGGTGGTTTCCTCGACGCCGACCGGGATCGAGTCTTCGTTCCCGCGCGGTCGTTGACCGATCATGTCGGCCCCTGCGGCACATCTGCGATGATTCGGGCACTGCGTCGCATTGGTCTGCTCACGCAACGCGATGACCTGCTGGCCCGCGCCGAACAGGCTGCGGCGACCACCTGGGGCACCATCGCCGCCAACCCACGCTTCGCGGGCTCGGCCTTGGAGGACCTCATGATCACCGATGAGGCCAAGCGAGGGTTGCAACCGGCAATGACCGTGGTGGTCTCGGCAGATCCCTTTGACGAGTTGGCCCGTGCATCTTGGCGGCTGGCACCAGCTGGCACCGTCGTGTTGCGGGCTCCGGCAGGAACCACCGGTTTTGGTTCCTGGCTGACGGGCCGAGCCGATCGTGCGGCCTATGTCTGTCGAGGGGATCGCTGCTTTGATCCGGTTACCGACTACACGGAACTCAAAACCCCGTTGTGGCACCGCGTCTAGCTGCGAGTCCTGCTATCCCGATTGGCTAGCACGGCCTTGCCTGCCATCCAAGGCCCAGCGACGACAGGATGAGGTCTGTGGTGACGTCATGCCGCCACCGTCCCCGTAGCGGGCTCGTCGTGGGCGACCTTTCGGCTGGGCTCCTGGGTCCTCGTGGGCGTCATCGGCCAACTGAGTTGAGTTGGCTATGTCGTCGGCGATCTCCCGGCAACACCGCTGGGTCACGTTAGGGCACCTACACGGCGCTTAGAACAGCGCCAACCCGATTGCGACGGCATGGCAGATCGCGGCCGCGATGGTGCAGGCGTGAAAGACCTCGTGGAAGCCGAAGTAGCGGGGGCTCAGCCGTGGACGTTGGGTGCCATAGGCGATGGCTCCGAGCGAGTAAATGAGGCCACCGATCACGATCAAGGTCACCACGGCTGGTCCGCCTGCGCTCCAGAACTGGCCGAGCCAACCGAGGGCCGCCCACCCCATCGCGACATAGAGCAGCGTGTAGAGCCAGCGTGGGGCTCCTGGCCAGCAGGTTCGAAATACCATCCCGGCTATGCCGAGACCCCAGATCAGGGTGAGTAGCGCCCATTGTGAGGTCCCGTCGAGCAGTGTGAGGGTCAGTGGGGTGTAGGTGCCCGCGATGAATATGAAGATATTGGAGTGATCAATGCGACGGAAGACCGCGAGCGTTGAGGGCCGCCAGCTTCCCCGATGGTAGGCCGCCGAGGTACCGAAGAGCTGAACCCCACACAGGGTCCACACCGCCACCCCGATCCGCCCCTCCAGGGTGGGGGCTACCGCAGTCAGAACTAGCCCCGCCACCAGGATTGCTGGCACAAATCCAAGGTGCAGCCATCCCCGCATCAGGGGTTTTCGGGGCCGGGGGTCGTCGATATCTAACGGGCTTGCAGGGGTCAGGGTCTCGATCATCACAGAACCTACGGTTGAGTAACTTACGGTACCGTAGGTTACTCCTTCGCCCCGGCTAAACCAAGCGCCACACAGCGATCAGACCCACCACAGTTGATGCGGCCAAGCCGCGACCCTCAGCCACCAGAAAACCATCTACCCACCCAGCCACCGGACTCCCACAACTGATCGACACCGCCATCTCGACCCACTCGAGGCAGGCGACCAATCGGTCACCGATCACAACGGATACAACCATGCCGCGATACCAGCACTACTGGGCGCGCTGAATCCCGGATCGCTAAGGCCGCGATTGTCCGATACGGCTGAGGTCCAACACCGCCACCCGATCTGAGGAGCCTGCGAAGGTTGGGAACGGCGCTGGGGCCACCAAACTGCTGATGTCAAGGTCCAGCATCCGGTACCGCAGCCAGGGCTGGGATTGCCGGCACAACGGCAGCAGGCAAGCCCCTGATCTGTCAGGCCAATACTGATCCCGCATGACCCTGGCGCCTACAGGCGGGCTGGCACTCGTCGATGCTGGCGACGAACTGATCCCCCGTGCCCCTGGCTCCTACTCCCCCAACAGCTGCTTCGACGGTCAAGGACCGCGGGTTGATCACTCGGCGCTCAGCACCCAAGGAACCAGCGACCTGCAGACACGGGTATAACCCGCTCGCGGACTCGCCGCTCAGCACCCAAGGAACCAGCACTGCGATGTCGAATGCGCTGGGTTGAGGCGAGGCAGATTGTCAGTATCCCGGTCGCCTTGGTCATGCTGGCTAACCCAGCATCCGATTCGTTGTGGGACGGGATGCAAGCGAACGTTGGCTGAGCGGGTCAGAGATCCCGAGACCAAACCCAGCATCCAATGCGTTGGGGAACGGCACGCAAGCGAACGCTGGCTGAGCGGGCCAGAGATCCCGAGACCAAACCCAGCATCCAATGCGTTGGGGAACGGCACGCAAGGGAAATAGACGACCCCGAGCCGGGTGGATCTGCACGGGCTACAAGCCCCTGGCAAGCAAAGCTGTCGGCGGCTGTGGGTAAGGTGGGCCTATGGCACGTCCCCTGAGTGAACTTGTTGCCCCTGACTGGGCGGAGGCCCTAGCCCCGGTGGAACCGCAGATCCATGCCATGGGCGAATTCCTGCGTAGCGAGATCGCAGCTGGTCGCAGTTATTTGCCGGCCGGGGAGAATGTGCTGCGTGCCTTCACTCGGCCGCTGGCCGATGTTCGGGTCCTGGTGGTTGGCCAAGACCCCTACCCCACCCCCGGCCATGCCATCGGTTTGTCCTTCGCTGTGGCTCGGGATGTGCGTCCTATCCCCAAGAGCCTGCGCAATATCTACACCGAACTCCAGACGGATCTTGGGATCCCACCTGCCCAACATGGGGATCTCAGCGCTTGGTTTGAGCAGGGGGTGTTGCTGCTGAACCGGGTGTTGACGGTGGCTCCCGGCGCCGCCGGCTCCCATCGCGGTAAGGGCTGGGAGCAGGTGACCACGACCGCCATTCAGGCCTTAGCTGCCCGAGGTGGCCCGCTGGTAGCGATCCTGTGGGGCCGCGATGCCCAGACCGCATCGTCGCTGCTCGGCGAGGTTCCGATCATCGCTAGCGCCCACCCCTCTCCGCTATCTGCACGTTCGGGATTCTTCGGTAGCCGTCCATTCAGCCGAGCCAACCAAGCCCTGGCAGCCCAGGGCGCCGATCCCATCGACTGGGAGTTGCCAGCATGAACGCTGATTCGATCTCTCGTCGGCTTATTGATGTGGCTGGCTGGTATGCCCGGCAAGCCTCCCGTCTGGTTGATCCAGCCGAGGCGCTTCCTGGCCGCTCGACTGCCATCCTTCACCCCATACCCCGGCATGCCGTCCTGGGCCTGCCTCTCGACGAGGTACCGGCTAGCTGTGAAACCGCCTATGTTGCCATGGGCTGTTATTGGGGTGAGGAACGGCTGTTTTGGCAACGCGATGGGGTGGTGAATACCGCCGTCGGGTTCATGGGTGGCTACACCCCCAACCCCAGCTATACCGAGGTATGCACCGGCAAGACCGGCCACACCGAAACGGTGCGGATCGTCTTCGATCCCACAGTGATCAGCTACGACGAAATCCTGAGTGTCTTTTGGGAAAACCACGATCCGACGCAGGGCCACCGGCAGGGCAATGACATCGGCACCCAGTACCGCTCGGCGCTATTTCCCATCGACGACTCCCAGGAGGAAGCCGCCCGTAGGTCGCTGGCGGAGTTCCAGCCCCAACTGACCGCAGCGGGCTACGGCACGATCACTACGCAGATCACCCGCGATGCCGTCTTCTACTATGCCGAGGAGGAACACCAGCAATACCTCCATAAAAATCCCGACGGCTACTGCCCCAATCACGCCACCGGAGTGTGTCGACTGCCACGCCCCTGACCGCAGGTCGCGTCCACAACCCGGCCCCGGACACCAGCCAATACGCTGCCCGGCCGCGCCGCCCTCACCAATGGAAAGCCACTCACACCCTTAAGTGACTGTCTTTGGCCGTAGGATGGCCTGCGTGTTTCTTCGACGTGCTGCCGCCCTGCTGCTGGCTGTGCTGCTCGCCGGATGCACCAACACCCCTGAGCCGAGTCCCACCACCAGCTCAGCATCAGCAACGGTCTCTACCACCCCTGCCAGCCCTTCACCCTCGACGACTTTCCCCGTAGCGGCACCGCTGACCCAGGACTTGACCCAAGGTGGCGCCAAGACAGTGGTGCAGCAGATGTTGGAGCTGACCGACTACCGTCCCGCTCTCAAGTTGGATATCACCAGCACTGAGATCACCTACACCATCCTCGCCGCCGATGACCGGCCCTATACGTTGGCTTGGAGCAATGGCACCATCACCGAGGTGGATTCCGATATCCAATACCTCGACCAGACCACATTCCGCCCCCTGGACTACCCATTGGGGAATATCGCCCAACTCTTCGACGCCGCCGAAAGGCATGGCGCAACCGGCCAGGACAAGGTGCTTCAGATCGTCGAATATCACAGCGGGCAGGTCTACATGAGTGTGACCACCCGCCCCGAAACCAAAACGGTTTTCTTCGAGAAGGACGGCACCCCGCTGCGCAACCTCGGGGTGGTTTCCGTGGGTGATTTGACTGACGGATTGAGCGCAGTCATTGCCGGCAGCAGAGACCTCGTTCAAGTCGGATTTGATGAACACCTCGGCTATTGGGCTGATCTGCCGCCCTCAGGTGGGATCACTGAGCGTCGCACCAGGGCCTCATCGTTGCCGGTTTACAGCTCACGACGCAATGTCACAACTGATTGGCCTACCTTCGACCCTGCCAAGATCGATGCTCTTGTGCTGGCACGGGCGATCGCCACCTTCAGCCCTGATGGCAGCCCCTGCCGCGTCGAAATCGACAACCGTTTCAAGCGGGAATCCCCGACGGTCCGCTACGACTGCGCCGGGAAGATCAACTACACCGATCTCGCCGGCACCCAATACACCGAGGAGGAGCTACGGGAGCAGTGACCTTGTGCCACTACCCCATTCGCCTTCCCGAGCACACCGTCGGATAACCCACGGCTGGGTCAGATGCGCGACAGACGAAAGGCTCAACTCATGTCCAGCCCTCCCGGGTACAACGTCGGATATCCCACGGGTGGGGCTGTTGCCGAGATTCCCAGCCGAGCCGGTGCCGGTCAGCCCCATCGCCCTTAGCTCACTGCTCGATCAACCCCATGGTCTGGGCGGCCAGGCGGAGTTCAGCCCGGGCATGAGGGTGGGCGACCTCAATGATCCCAAGGGCCTGGTCACGCTGCGAGGCGCCAAAGATCCGGGCGCTGCCCTGCTCGGTGACCACCCAATTCGGTTGCAGCGACGTCGTCGCCTCAGGCAGTTTCGGCACGATGGTGGACTGTTGGGCCTTGGGATGCCAGGACTTCAAGGCGATGATGGACTGGCCGCCAGGCGAATGCAGCGCCCCAACGACGAAATCGGCCTGACCGCCAGTACCGGAGATGATCCGGTCATTGACGCGGGTGGCGTTGACAGCCCCGAAGAGATCCACCTGAAGACCGGTGTTGATGCTGGTGACGGCGGGTTGGCGGGCGATATTCCCGGGGCTGTTGGTGGTTTCGCAACGCAGCAGCCGCAACTGCGGGTTGTTGTCGGCCCAGTCATAGAGTTCCTGGGAGCCATAGGCGAAGGTCGCCGTGATCGGGTGGGAATCGTCCAGGGCCCCGGCCTGAACAAGCCCGAAGAAACCGTCGGCCATGAGTTCGGTCCACACCCGGTAGCCCCGTCCCCCACGCAGCGCCCGCAGCACCGCCCCAGGCAACGCGCCGATACCCATCTGCAAGGTGGCGCCATCGGGAACCATCGCCGCGAGCCGCTCGCCGACGGCAGCAGACTCGTCATCGATGGCACCGTCAGGGGCCACTGGCACCGGTTCACTGACCTCGACGGCTAGGTCGATGTCGTCGACCGATAGCACCCCGTCGCCGTGGATGAAAGGCATATTCTCGTTGATTTGGGCAACCAGCAATGCGCCGCGGGCCTTCGCCGCCTCGATGGCCCCGGGAATAACCTGAACCTCAATACCGAGGCTGACTTTCCCGTCGACCACCCGCGAAACCTGGATCGCGACGATATCTGGGGGCAAGGTCATCTGGAAGAGTTTCGGCGTAGCCGACAATCGCGCCGGGTAGTAGTCGACGCGCGGGTTGCCGCGCAGCCCGGCCCCAACAAAGGTGGTCTCGATGCGCACTCCCTCTCGATCTGGAAGTGCACCCAGCCCGTTGACGATGAACAGCCGATACTCGGCCACTGCCTGATCCAGCAAGGACAGCAGGGCGCGCGGCGTCCCGAAACTGCCCTGGGTGACGATGCGCGGGTTGGCGGGGAGCTGGGGCAGTTCGGCGGCAAACCGCTCAGGGGCGATGATTCTCATCTAGTCCTCACAGATCGTTGGTGGCGAAGGTATTGCATTGGGCAGGATCACCGGTGGTGAAACCGATGGTCAACCAGCGTTGCCGCTGTTCCGAGCTGCCATGGGTCCAGGACTCTGGGTTGACGAAACCACCTTGCTGGCGCTGGATGTGGTCATCGCCGACGGATTTTGCGGCATCGGTGATCCGCCGAAGATCGTCCTCAGTGACTCGGGCGATCGGCGAATTCGGGTCACGTACCGTGTTGTAGAAGAAGACGCCCGCATAGCAATCGGCCTGCAACTCCAACCTCACCTGTTGGCTATCCTCCCCCTTGTCTCGGGCGGTTGAGGTCAAGGTGCCGTCAAGGTTTTGCACATGATGTCCGTATTCGTGGGCGACGATATACAGTTCCGCAGCATGGCCGCCTTGGGCCCCCAATTGATCGAGAAGCTGACCCATGAACTGATCGTCGATATAGACAGTGGAATCACCCGAACAATAGAACGGGCCCATCTGGCTTTGACCTGTGCCACATGCAGTCGACACGACGCCGCTGAAGATCACCATATCGCCGTGTTTATATGACGACATTTCGCTGGCCCAATAGGCCTGTACAGCTGTTTCGTAAGCCTCCCACCGGCATTCGGGATTGTCATTGACGTTGACATCGGTTCCGGAGCAGTGGCTCAGATCGGCGGCTTGGTTACTTGCCCCAGAACCACCCATCAGGTCCGAGACATTGATGCCCAGCTGCGGCCCCACGACCAGTGCCAGCAACAAGACGAGCACCCCACCGATACCGCCGCCCAAGGCGATACGACCACCACCGAGTCCCCCCAAACCGCCTGAACCGCCAGAGCCTACGCGGCGGGTGCGGGTTCGGCTGAGGTCGGCGCTATCGCGATAGTCCATCATTCCTCCTGATCGACGTGGCCGAGGTCAGCCTATGTGCTGGTGGGATAAGGAGCAACGCGTAGAGCCTAGACGTCGACGCCCTTCACCTGATTGCGGACTATCGGCAAGGATCAACGCGGGCCCTGAGCTTGGCTACCGTGTTGATCGGTTTCTCCAAGAGAAGCGGTTGGACCGAGCCTTCTCGGATCAACGCGGACTCTGAGCTTGACTACCGTGTCCATCCCTGTGCCCGGTGATTTGAGGGCGACGGGATGATCAGCCCACTGCCGTAGCTACCATCAGGGCCGTTGAGGATCGGGGTCCCGGGGCGAGGCGGTACTACACTCAACGCCATGCGTGTGGTTGGCGTGCTGGGCTCCGGACATAAGGTCGCGGACTTCATCGTCGGTCACGGTGAACACCCACAGTTGCGTCTCTACACCTCGGGTTGGATCCTCACCACGCCCCTGACAGCGCAACTGGAGGATGGGGAGATCACGGTGACCTGCCAGGTTCGGCCAATCATGCCTGGGGATCCTCGGCCAGTGGTGCGTACCCCTTTCAACGAAGAACCTCAAAGTTCAGAGGTGCCGCGAATCCATCAACGCATCGGCGCCTATGCCATCGCCCTATCGCCGCGAGGCCTGCTGGGCACCGTGAACTCAGCCATCACCAGCGCCCCAGGCACCTGGTCATTGCCCGGCGGCGGGCTCGACCCCGGTGAGAAACCCCTCGACGGGCTTCTTCGTGAGGTCTATGAGGAGACCGGTCAAAGCATCGTTCCGGGCCATCTGGTGGCGCTGCAGTCAGATCATTGGATTGGGCGTGCCCCGGGCGGCCCCCTTGAGGATTACCACATCCTTCGGCTGATCTACAGCGCCACATGCACGACACCCAGCCAGCCCGTGGTTCACGATCTTGGAGGATCGACACAACGAGCCGACTGGGTGTCGGTGGATCAGTGGGCCACCCTACGGTGGACTATTGGTGCCCGCCAAGCGCTGATCCAGCACTTGACCTAGGCGCCCCGGAAGGGTCAGTCTCTGAGGTAGCTGAGGATCCGCAGGATCTCCAGGTATAGCCAGACCATGGTGACGGTGATCCCGAAGGCGGCACGCCAGGATTCACTGGCAGGGGCCTGCGAAGCGATTCCGCGCTCGACAAAGTCGAAGTCAATCACCAGGTTGAATACCGCGAGGCAGACCGCCAGGAGCGAAACACCGATGCTGAGCAGACCAGCCTCGGAGCCGATATCACGCATGCCGGTATTGACACCAAGCATCACCAGCACGAAGTTCACCAGCGCGACACCGGCAAAAGCCAGGGTGGCGATCGTGACCATCTTGCGGAACTTGGGGGTGACCCGGATATTCAAGAACTTGTAGGCAGCCAGGGTGGCACCAGCAGCGACAAAGGTCGCCAGCACGGCAGAGACCACGATGCCCGGGAACATGGCCTCGAAGAACTTCGAGATGCCGCCGATGAACGCACCCTCCAACAGGGCGTAGAGCATGACAGCAGCCGGGGAGAGGGTGTGCCGGAATCCGACAACCAGGGCAGTGACAAAGGCACCCAGCCCGCCAACAATCATCACTGGCAACAGCATCGAGGTGGGGACCAGCATGAACACCGCGGCGGCGATGGCGAAAACGGAGAGCAGCGCGATCGCTGTCTTCGCTAGGACATCGTCAAGGGTCATCACACCGCCGACGGGGGCCTGCGGCTGGACATAACCACCGGGGTAGCCGGGCTGCGCATAGCCACCGGGTTGGGCGTAACCTTGCTGCGGATAGTCCATTGGGACATATCCCTGCTGGTTATAGCCATGGGGCTGTTGGTTGGCCGGCGGACTATTGAATGTCTCACTGCGGCTAAAGATGGGGTTCGCCATAAGGTTTCCTTCGCGTCGCATAGTGACTCGTCCCTCCAGTGTATGCGCTGGATGGGATAGTCGTACCCCCGACGGGACTCGAACCCGCACTGGGGCGGGTTTAAGCCGCCTGCCTCTGCCAATTGGGCTACGGGGGCGTGGATGACTCCACAGGAGCTGACTCAGGTCAGCAGCGCCAAAGCGATGCCATCAAGGATGTCAGACTCACTAACGAGGATGCTACCGGAGTTCAGCCGTTGACTGATCTCATCCAGGATGAGTGCCCCGGCCCCAATCACTCCGGCGCGTAGCGGATGCATCGTCGCTTCAGTGGCGATTTCAGCCACTGTAGTGCTGTTCCAGTGCCGGGTTGCCTGCCGAATCTGGTCTCGGCTAAGGATCTGACCGTGCACTGCTTCGCGGGAATACTCGGTTAATTCCAGCAACCATGCGGCGACGCTGGTGGTGGTTCCGGCCACCCCAATTCCGGTGACCACACACCCGAAATCGATCCCCGAGCTATCCAGCAGCGACCCGATATAGGTGCGCGCTTGGTTCTGCTCCTCAAGGGTGGGTGGGTCGTGGTGAAGGAACCGCTCCCGGATCCGCACTGCACCAATATCGAGGGAGCAGGCGTGCCGGATCTGGCCGCCATCATCGATGAGCACAAGTTCGGTGGAACCACCACCGATATCGACTACTAGGGACGGGGACCGCGTCGATACCCCGCTCAGTACCCCGGCAGCAGATAGCCGCGCCTCTTCCTCACCGGAGATGACTTCGACTTCTAGGCCGAGCCGCTGATATACCCCATCAAGGAGGAGGTGGCGGTTCGAGGCGTCGCGGGCAGCGGAGGTGGCGACGAACCGGGCCTTGGCCACACCGTGATCGTGCAGCAACGTGGCGTAGTCATCACAGATAGCGAAGGTGCGGGCCAAGGCATCGGGGTGGAACTGGCCGGTGGCATCCACTCCCTGCCCTAGCCGAGCAAGCCGTGTCTCTCGGACGAGTTCGATGATCTGATCATCCTCGCGGCGCAGTATCAGAAGCCGGATCGAGTTCGTGCCGCAGTCAATGGCGGCGACCGTCGTCATGGGACCGCCCAGTCGTAGCCGAATCTGTCGCGGATCAGCGCCAAGGTTTCATCGCCGAGGGGGTTGATACCTGGACCTGCGGCCAGCGCATGTCCGGCCAGGACATGCAGGCATTTGACTCGGGTTGGCATTCCGCCAGCTGAGATCCCTTCGATCTCTGGGACCTGCCCCAGTGTCGCCCGCTCGGCCAGATAGGCCTCATGGGCGGCTCGGTAGGCGGCAGCGAGGTCTTGGTCGTCGAGGAGTCGTTGTGACATTTCAGCCATCACCCCCTGGGATTCCAGGCTGGAGCAGGCCGCAACCAACCTCGGTTCGGTGAGGTAGTAGAGGGTCGGGAAGGGTGTGCCGTTGTCGAGTCGTGGCGCCGTCTTGACCACCCCAGGCTCTCCTGTGGGGGTCCGCCAAGCGATGGCCACGACCCCGCGTGGAGTACGGCCCAGTTGACCTTCGAGGGCCGCCAGGTCGGCTGCGGTTGGGAGATGATTCACGGGGTTCCTGAGGGGCTGGGCGCGGGCGCGGGCTCGGTTTCGGTGTTCACGGGTTCTTCGGTCTCAGCCACCGGGATATCCGCGACGGCAACCGATCCCCACACCTTTTCCCACCACAAACCACTTTGCGGGATAGGCGCCAAGACGGTGGAGTCGCCGCCGATCGGTTTGCCATCGGCCCCGATCACCCGATATCCGGTCTCTCCGGGCATGACCCAGCCCAGTCGTTCCCGAGCCTCAGCCTTCACAAAGGCTGGGTCATTCCAGCGCTCGATTTGGTCTTTGAGGGTCGCGATCTGCTCGTTGGTCTGTTCGATCTCGGTACGCAACGCGGCTATCTCCTGGGCCTGGGCGAAGTACACGCGCAAGCTTTGGGCCAGGGTGACAGCGACGGTGGCGATGACCACTCCAAGCAGCAAGAGCCGCCAGGTCATGCTGAGGGCACGATCTCCAGAACGAGGCTTTGCCCGTTCCGAGGCGATGGGGACCTCATCCTCCTCGACAGGACGCGGCCGTACCCTGCCAGGACGGGTAGCGGTCCGGGACCGTGGGGTGCCACGTCCCGGACCGCTCGAGGTTGGTTTACTGCGTGGTGATGCAGGCATACAACCAGTGTGTCCGATTACTCAGCCTTTGAAGCGGGGGAACGCCGAACGACCGGCATATACAGCGGCGTCGTCGAGGTTGCGTTCGATGCGCATGAGCTGGTTGTACTTGGCTACCCGGTCTGTGCGGGCCGGGGCGCCGGACTTGATCTGGCCGCAGCCCAGGGCCACCGCCAGGTCAGCGATGGTGGTGTCCTCGGTCTCGCCGGAGCGGTGAGACATCATGGTGCGGTAGCCAGCCCGGTGGGCCATCTCAACAGCGTCGATGGTCTCAGACAGCGAGCCAATCTGGTTGACCTTCACCAGCAGCGCGTTGGCGGTGCTGGTCTCGATGCCGCGGGAAAGCCGCTCGACATTGGTGACGAAGAGGTCGTCGCCGACCAACTGCACCCGGTCACCGAGGCGATCGGTCATGGCCTTCCAGCCATCCCAGTCCTCCTCGTTGAGCGGGTCCTCGATGGACACCAGCGGGTAGGCGTCGACGAGTTCCGCGTAGTAGTCAATCATCTGCTGGGCGGTCTTAGCCTCGCCCTCGAAGAGGTAGGCGCCGTCCTTGTAGAACTCGGAGGCTGCCACGTCCAAGGCCAGGGCGACCTGGGCGCCCGGCTGGTAACCGGCCTTCTGGATGGCCTCAACGATCAGGTCGAGGGCGGCGCGGTTGGACTCAAGGTTGGGGGCGAAGCCGCCCTCATCGCCCAGCCCGGTGCTCAGGCCGCGATCCTTGAGGACCTTCTTCAGGGCGTGGTAGACCCCAGCTCCCATCTCGACGGCCTGGGCAAAGCTCTCGGCTCCGATGGGGGCGATCATGAATTCCTGGATGTCAACGTTGGAATCCGCATGGGAGCCACCGTTGAGGATGTTCATCATGGGAACCGGCAGGATGTGGGCGTTGGGGCCACCGACGTACTGGTACAGCGGCAGGTCGGAGGCTTCTGCGGCGGCATGAGCGGCG
>JBHAEB010000132.1:0-3199 GCA_041855345.1 Arachnia sp.
CGAACACATCACCTCCCACCAGCCCTACCTGACCGCGATCGCTGAAGAGCTCAACGAACGACCCCGCGCCACACTCGGCTTCCTCACCCCACGCGAATCCTTCGAACGACTCCTCCTCGGACACCCACCCATTGCTTCCACAACTTGACACCGCCGCGGCCAGGTGGTGGACTTTTTCGCCGAAGCAAGGGCCGACCCTGATAAGGTCTTGTCCAGTGGGGTGACGATCGACTGCAACGAGTCGCTGGGCCTCAGAGCCGGCGACGTGCTGTACTCCAGCCGGTACCGGCCGATGTTCGACCTAGTCGAGGACACTGTGGGAGAGCACGACCTGTTTCACCCCTGTTGCCGCCGAGAGATGTATGACTTCTTTTATCGCAATGGCAAAGGGCACCCGTCCTGTCTTGACAACATCAACGCGGCCCTAGGACGAATTCGGGAGGCCATCACCCCGGTGAACCTCTTCATGCACACCGCGATTCGCCCCGACCGGACAATCTCGGTGGAGACGCCGTTGTCCAAGCCGGGTGACCACGTCACACTCCGCGCCAAGCTAGAGTTGCGCGCCGCTGTGGCGGCTTGCAGTGTCGTCGAGAGCAAATGCAACAGCGGCCGGACCACCTCAATCACGGCCATCGTCGAGGACTGATCGAGGCCGACCGAGCGCCCCTTAGCCGACGCTGGCGCTCGACTTTAAGCGTCAGCCCACCTAACATTGTTATGTGACACATAATGATTCGGTGAAGGTGATCCGTGCTTGGTGGAGGTTGGAGCGTGCACGCGCCCGATTCGACGCCCAGCTCAAGCGAGAAAGTGGCGTGACCGGTTCACAACTGGCTTTGCTGCGCATCATTGACGAACACGCCCCCGTGTCGATCCGCCAGCTCCGCGACGATCTGGACTGGCATCCCGCCTCACTCGGACAGGCGATCCAGCGCCTTGAAAGCCGCGGTTTGGTCACGGTCACCGGCGACCCCAGCGACCGCCGTCGTCGGATCTGCCATCTCACTCAGGCAGGACAGGTGTTGTTGACGCAAACGCCACTGGTCGGTCCGGTCCGGCTACGCACCCAACCGATCGATCCGGATGATCTGGCTGCGATGCAGCGTGGTTTCGACCTCGCTTTGACCGCTTTCGGGTTTGACGAGTGGAGCCACGATGAGTGAGCTCACCGACCTTCCCAACATCGGACCAGCCTTGGCACAAGCCCTGACAGACGCAGGCATTGACAGCCCCACCAAACTGGCCAAAGCAGGCAGTGTTGAAGCCTGGTGGCGCATCCATCCCACCTTCGACTGCCTCCACTCGCTATTCGCCCTCGAAGGAGCCATCCAAGGCATTCCCAAGAGCCAACTCGACCAGCCGACCCGTCAGCGTTTGAAGGACGATGCACGCCATGGTTGACCCGTTACGGCATCAACAACGTGCACGTTCTCGCCGTTCCCCAAGCCCAAGCTTTCATCGCCTGCCCAGATCTGGGACTGTCGGAAAAACGGTGTGTGAGAGTCCGGCCTGATCCGTAAGGAGATGGCCGTGGTTGACACGACCGAGCTGTTGGACGAGGCGGTGATTGGTCCCGTGACCGGGGAGATTATCGGTCAGAAGGAACTTGCCGCGTGGTTGCTCGCGCAGGCGAAGGAACAGGGAGTGAGCCTGACTGGGCCGGGAGGCCTGCTCGGCCAGCTCACGAAGAGCGTCCTGGAGACCGCGCTGGAAGCGGAGCTGACCGAACACCTTGGCCACGAACATGGCGGGACCCCGATGGCGGGAAATATGCGCAACGGGCCCGCGTCAAGACGGTGCTCGCCGAGATCGGGCCCGTCGAGATCGAGGTCCCTCGGGATCGTGATGGTTCCTTTGAGCCCGTCATCGTTGCCAAACGCAAGCGTCGGTTGGATGGGGTCGATCAGATTGTGCTCTCGCTGACCGCGCGCGGGCTCACGTCAGGAGAGATCGCGGCGCACTCCGGGCGAGGTCTATGGGGCGAAGGTCTCCAAGGACACCATCAGCCGGATCACCGAGGCCGGATCACCGAGAAAGTCGCCGGGTGAACTCGCTGAATGGTCCTCGCGCCGTTGGACCCGATCTACCCGGTGGTCTTCGTCGACGCGATTCGAAGTGAAGGTCCGCGACGGGCAGGTCCGCAACACCGCGTATCTCAGTCGTCATGGGTGTCACCACGAACGGGGAACGCGACATCCTCGGGATCTGGGCCGGCGACGGTGGTGAGGGGGCACGGTTCTGGCTGCAGGTGTTCACCGAGCTGAAGAACTGCGGCGTCGAAGACGTCTCATCGCCGTCTGCGACGGCCTCAAAGGCCTCCCGGAGGCAATCAACACCACCTGGGAGCAGACAGTCGTCCAGCAAGCCCGCGCTGAACGCGCATCCGATCACCTTCGCCGGACGGTTCGAGAGAACCCACTCACTGATGAAACCGCCGGACCTCACACACCGTTTATCGGACAGTCCCGCGCATTCAGCTGACGTTGATGTCGGCGTCACCTAGCCCCGGTTGACGATGCGAGGATTGCTCAATGAACTCACCTCGACTTCGTGAGTACCGACCCAGCGACGCGGAAGCCACCGCGGAGGTCTTCCAAGCGGCTATCCGGACCACGGCCGCACCCTATTACGACCAGGACCAGATCGACGCCTGGAGCGGGGGCCACATCGATCTGGAACGGTGGGACATGCGGCGGGCGAGCGCTTGGACCGTTGTGGCCGAGGTAGATGGGACCGTCCTCGGCTTCAGCGACCTCACCCCGGACGGCAAGCTAGACATGTTGTTCGTTCATCCAGACGCCGGCGGTCGCGGCATTGCCCGTCAACTGGTTATGGCGGTCCTGGCAGAGGCCCGCAGACGCGACATCGACATCGTGACGACACACGCGAGCCGGGCCGCCCGCCCAGCCTTCGAACGCTTCGGATTCGTGGTCGATACAGAGAACCCCAACAACATGGTTCGCGGAGTGGCCATCCCCAACTTCGACATGCACATCGACCTCTGAACCACTTGCGGCAAATGATCGCGTCTACTCAGCCACCAGTTCGAGCTCGAGGTCAAGTCCCGGCTGGTGGTGTAGCTGTTGGTGGTCCTGTGGGGTGGGGTCGGCTGGCGAGTGTGGGCATGGTGGGTGTGTCTTGTTCGGGCTGGTTGGTGGTGATGCGGTTCTTGGTGAGGATTTCGAGGCCGAGGTAG
>JBHAEB010000133.1:0-8457 GCA_041855345.1 Arachnia sp.
TCGCGGAAGTACTCCTACGACGCGGTCGTGGTGCTGCAGGAAGTGTGGCGGCTCTCGGGCCAACCATCGGGCAAGTACCTCGCCGCGGTGATGGGCGAGACCCTGGATCGTTTGGTCCGATTCCAGGAACTGGGCAAGGTCAGGCCCCGAGCGAATCGCCCGCGGTTTTGTGCCGGTCCTTTCTGGGGTAGGGGGGTCTGCGGCCAGAAGATGAGGGGCCGTTCTGGTGGCTGGTTGGTGAGGGCGTCGTGGAAGGTCCTGTACCCAGACGGCACTAGGCTGGTGCCCATGCGTTATGTGGTGATCATGGCCGGTGGCTCCGGCACCAGGCTGTGGCCGCTGTCGCGGCAGGGAACCCCCAAACAGCTCCTTGAACTCTTCGACGGCGTCTCGCTGCTCCGGCTGGCTTACGAGCGGGTGGCAGGCCTGATCCCCAACGACCGCATTCTGGTGTGCACCTCACGCACCTATATCGACCAGGTTGCCGCTCAACTTCCTGAACTGGATCCGGCCAATCTCCTTGGTGAACCCGTCGGCAGGGACTCCCTGGGTGCGGTCGCCTGGTCGGCAGCCGTGGTCATGCACCGGGATCCAGAAGCGGTGGTGGCGATGCTCAGTGCCGACCACATCATCTCCCCGGTGGCGGATTTCCAAGCCAGCCTAACCCGCGCCTTCGAAGCGGCTGAGTCCCGGCCTCAGGGACTGATCACCATGGGTGTGGTGCCCACTGAGGCCCACACCGGCTACGGCTATCTGCGTCGCGACCAGGAGCTGACGGAGCTGCCTGGGGTGTGGCGGATCGCCGAGTTCCGAGAAAAACCCGACCGGGAACTCGCAGAGCAGTATCTGGCCAGCGGCTGCTACTGGTGGAACTCAGGACTCTTCGTGTGGCGGGCGGCCACCCTGCTGGGGCAACTCGATCAACTCCATCCCGAGGTTGCCGCCAGCGTCCGTCAGTTAGCGGCTGAGCCGGAGCTGCTCGATGAGATCTTTCCCACCTTGACCAAGATCTCCATCGACTATGCCGTCATGCAGCCCGTATCCCAGGGGGCCACCGACGCTGAGGTGCTTGCGGTGCCGCTGACTACCAGCTGGGCTGATGTGGGCAGCTTCATCTCGTTGGCTGAACAGTTCGCCCTCGACGCCGACGGCAACCGGGTCCAAGGCCGAACGATTAGCCTCAACAGCCAGGGATGCATCATCATCAACACCGTCGCAGACCAGCATCTGGTTGCGGGTTTGGGATTGCGAGATACATTACTAGTGCACACACCTACCGCGACCCTCGCGGCTCCGCTAACGGAAGTTTCAGCGGTCCGTGACCTTGTGGAACAGGTGAGGTTGCACCACGGAGATCACTTCGCTTAAAGATAGTGAACCTTCGGGGACGTAGAGTAGGGCCAAACGTCAATCATGCAAGCCGACGCGCCGCAAGGCTTGACGCGTGCGAATCACGCATGTGTAATTCACTGGTAGAGAGGGGGCAGCATGGACGATCTAGCGCTTTATGACATCGATGAGCTGGCATGGCACCATCACGCACTGTGCGCGCAAACGGACCCTGAAGCCTTCTTCCCAGAAAAGGGGGGCTCCACTCGTGAGGCAAAGCGGGTGTGTGCGAGCTGCACTGTGCGCAGCGAATGTCTGGAGTATGCATTGCTGCACGATGAGCGGTTCGGCATCTGGGGAGGGCTGTCAGAGCGGGAAAGGCGGCGGCTGAAGCGGCAAGCCTGAGGTATCGGGACGATTTCTACCGACCTCCGGTAGGGTCGAACTGTCCCCGCTAACAGGAGAAGCTGATTTGACGAGCCACGTAGCCTCCCAGGATCTGTGGTCCTGGATCGACGAGGAACCCGAAGCAGAGCAGATCGAGCAGATCAACCCGCACGAGGTCACCGCCATCCTGGTGACCCACAATGCGGCCGAGTGGCTACCACGCCAGTTGCGGGCGCTTGCCGCGCTGAACCCCAGACCAGGACGGCTGATCGTCGTCGACAATGGATCCAGTGATGGATCCCGGGCGATGCTGGAAGAGGCTCATGTCATGGGCCTGGTATCGCGGCTGGTACCAGGGACCGCTGAACAGGGGTTCGGCGAGGCCGTCGCCTCTGCGGTGTCCAAGCAGGATCGCTGGTTGTGGCTGCTGCACGACGACTCCATGCCCCGACCCGATGCCTTAGGCCAGTTGCTGCGCGGGGCTGCGCGGACAGGGGCTGCGGTGCTGGTGCCGAAGCTGCTGCAGCCCCGTCGCCGGAACTATCCCGAAACCCTCGCGGAGCTGGGACAGTCGATCACCCCGACGGGGCGTCGAGTCGGCACCGTCGAAGTGGGCGATATCGACCAAGACCAGGAAGTCAGCCAACGTATCCTCGGCGGCTCCACCGCAGGCATGCTGGTGCGCGGCGATGCTTGGCATCAGCTGGGCGGCCTAGCACCGGAGCTGCCGCTGCATCGCGACGGGGTGGACTTCGGATGGCGGGCCAACGAAGCCGGCTATGGGGTGATCACCTGGCCCGATGCGGCATTGACCCATCGGCAGTCAGGACGCACCGGTGAACGTCGCAGCGCCCTAGCCCCCGATGATCATGAGATGGATCGGCTCACCGCGCTGCGGGTGGTGGCCTCGCGAGGACCCAAACCACCACCGATGGCGCGGCTGGTGGTGGGCAGCTGGATCCGTGCGGCTGGTTTCCTCTTGGCGAAGTCGCCGCGGCGGGCTCAGGCAGAGCTACGGGCAGCGCGACGATTCGCCGCCACCCAGGATCAGGTGACGTCGCTGGCGGCCCGCACCATCAACGACCGGGTGGATTTGTCGACCCTGTTGCCCAGCCGATGGTGGCCGGTCCGCAACACCTTTGATCGGCTGGGCACTGACCTCGCCGAGCGTTATCGAGACTTCACCACCCCAGAAACCGGGCTCAGCATCGATGAGATGACCGGCGACGATTTCGCGGGCGTGCCCACCCGACGTCGATTGCTGGCACCGCTGTCGATCATGACGATGGTGCTGCTGGTCTGCGGCGTCGTAGCGCTGCGGACCCTCCTCAACCCTGGGGAGGCCTTCGGCGGAGGGCTGCTGCCCGCCCCAACTGGATTCCTGGCGGCCTGGCAGAACGCCTTGACCCCGATGGTGGGCGCGGCTGGATCCCCAGCCCCATGGCTGGGCTTCGGCGCGGTACTGAGCTTGTTGAGTTTCGGCTACCCGCAGCTGCTGGTCCTAGTGGCGCTGGCCTTGGCTCCGCTATTTGCGGGACTGTCGGCCCACAGCTTCCTGCGGCAACTTGAGGTGGCCCGCACCACGGCGGCTGTGCTCAGTGGGATCTGGGCTGGCGCGGTGATCCTGCTGGGATTGGTGACCACCGGAGATATCGGTGGCATGGTCTTGGCCATTGCGCTGCCCCGATTGGCGGCCGCGATCCACCGGATGTACTGGGACAGCTCCTCAGGTGCTGAAGCGTTGCGGGCCCCAGCTGCCACGGCCTGGTGGCTGCTGGTAGCTGCTGTCGCCTGGCCCTTGATGTGGGTGCTGGCGGCCCTGGGTGGGGCGGTGTGGATCTGGCGGGATCGCCAGTTCTTGCCCCGGATCCTCATCGTGGTGGGACTACCGCTGGCATTCCTCGGGCCCTGGTTGCCGACGCTGTGGGCCTGGCCGGGACGGATCCTCACCGGCCCCGACCCGATGGCCTGGCCCGATTGGCCGATCGCGTCGCTGGGGATGATCGCGGGCCGGATCCTGCCCTCCGGGTTCCCGGTGTGGGTGAATGTGGCCTTCTTCGCCCTCGTGGGTGTGGCGGCCTTGTACGGCACTATCCAGCTGGCCAGTACCCGGGCCCGGCTGGTGGTATTCGGATTGATCGGTATCCCCCTCGTGCTCGGATTGGGACTGTCCCGGTTGGCGGTTCCGGTCAATGGCGGCGACGCCCATCCCCTCATCTCCGGCTGGGCGCTGCTGACCTTGGCGGGGCTGCTGACCCCGGTGGTGCTGCTGCGGCTGCGTCACGAAAAACCCCGCTTCGATGTCAAAGCCGTGCTATCCGGGCTGACCGTCGGCGGCCTCATCGCGGCTTCGACCTTCGCGGTGGTGGGTTTCAACTCCTTGGTGACAAACCGGGGTTCGCAGCTCAGCTATGTCGGCGACGTGGTGGCTTCAGCCCGGCAAACCCGAGTCCTGCTGATCGAGAACACCAGCTCCGGGTTGACCTGGAATGTGGTCGATGCGGCCCAGCCGCGATGGGGCACCGGTGAACGCAACCCAGCCGGTAGCTTCCATCAGGAGTTCGCCGCTTTGGTGCAGCTGTTCAGCGGCGGCGATGTACCCGAGGACCTGACCACACAGCTGGCCAGCCTGGGTGTCAGCCATGTCTGGATGAGCGGTTTCAGTGCCGACCAGCTGGCTGCCGTCGGTAACGCCGCAGGGCTGAGCCGATCCCTCACCGATGACAACGATGTGCTGTGGACCGTCGTTGATCTTCCCTCCCGCGCCCAGATCCTCGTCGGCTCCAGTGCCATCGCAGTGCTCGACGGTACCGTCGAGGCCTCGGAGATCGATCGGCAGCTCAGGCTGGCTGAGCCCCCCGATGGTCGGTGGACTGCGCGGATCGGGGAGACCGAACTCACCCGGGTAGAGGACGACAGTGCCGTCATATTTGAGATACCAGCCGGGGTTTCCGGTGAGTTGAGCTGGGAGCTGAAACCCAATATTGCTGGGATGACCTGGCAGATCGTCGTGGTGCTGGCCATCATCGGTTTGGCGGCACCGACCATAGGCGGCGCCTCAGGTGCGCGTCGAGGATTGGAGGAGTGATGGCCAAACCGACTCCCGTACTGCGGCGCATTGGAGAAACCCTCCTCGGTTTTCTGGTGCTGGCCGGGATCCTGGTGGGGTTGACCGCCTTACCGGCCGCCCAACTATCGCGGGTCAGCACCATCCAGTCGACGCGCTCCACCAAGGTGGTGTGTGTGCCGGCAGCAGCCGACGCCTCCATCTACATCGACAATGTTGAAAGTGCAGCACCCCTGGGCTGGGGCCAGTTGACCGACTGGCGGCCGGTGCAGAAACACCAATCGGCCCCCATGGTTGCTCAAGGGGTCGACGGCCCCCGCGGCGGTGCCCACAATGTTTCCGGAAGCCTAGCCACCCTGGTGCCGTGTATGCGGCCGATTTCGGAGGGGGTGCTGGCCCTGCCAGCCACCGCCGACACGGAGCTTCGGATCGTCAACCCAGACGGAACTGAAGCTGCCGTCGATCTGACCCTCTACGGGGTCGACGGTGAGATCCAGTCCCTGGGTGCCCGCGGTATCGCGTTGGCCGCCTATGAGGAACGTACCATCGCACTGTCGGTGCTGACTGCCGAGGCCACGCCAGTTGGGGTCACCGTCAAGGCCAGCCGGGGCCGGGCCGCTGTGGTCGCGGTCACCCAGACTGAATCACGGTCCAGCGCCACCGTGCCCTCCACCTTGGCCACCAACCATCTGCTGCCCGGTATCCCAGCGGGGGCCACTGGCGCCACCGTCGTGCTGGCCAACCCCAGCCAGGAGCGCATCGTGGCGGATCTGACTGTTTTCGGTAACACCCCGGCCTTTACTCCTGCCGGTGGCACCGATATCAGCATCGCGCCGCTATCGAGCGTCGCAGTCCCGCTTGAAGCCTCCCTCGCTGGGGAAGCAGCTGCGGTAAGTGTGACCTCCGAATCCCCGGTGATCGCGGGATTGTCGGTGGTGCACCAGGACGCCGCTGAGATCGCGCCGGTGTCCGCAGCCACGGAACTGGTCACCTTCACCGCCACTGGTGGGACCTTGCAGCTCACGAATCCCGGCAGCGCCCCGGCGAAAGCGGAAATCGTGGCGACGGGGGTGGAGGAGACCGAGGTAACCCTCTCCCTCGACGTTGGTCCTGGTCAAACCGCGGTAACGGAATTGCCCACAGATGCCCCTAACGGTCAACGGGTCACTGTCAGTAGTGACCAGCCGCTGTTTGGGGCGGTCGTTGAGGTCGGCGATAGCGGCACCTGGGTCGCACCCCTGGAAATCCCGGGGGTCGCAGTTCCCGAACCGATCGCTGCCGAGTTGGATCCAAGCCTGCGCTAGGGCACCAGCACCCTCCACACCGATCTCCCACCCCACCTGCTTTTCCGCGATTCATCCGCCCAAAACGCCCGAAGAACCCCGATAAACCGCACAAAAGCAGGCACCACCCCATGCGAGATGAGCGTTCTGGTGGCGGGTCAGGTTTTAGTCGTCCCAGTCGGTGGGTTCGTAGCCGACGAGTTCGTGGATGGGGCGGCCGGTGAGGGTGCTGAGTTGTTCCACGATGGTGCGATGGACGAGCTTCGCCAAAGCCACCCGATTAGCTGCTCGCCGCTCCAAGGGACGCTGGTAGATCACGATCTGCCCGGGTCTTTCCCTCGACGGCTCGACGGCTGCTGACAACGGCACCCGATCCCCAGACCAGTTGGTTTTCAGGTGTGGAACCTCCTCCACCCCCACCTCAAGACCCTCCAAAGCGCGGGGATCAACAGTGGTGATGGTGGCTATGGCCCGGGAAACACATTGGTTGAAATACTCAGTTCGGCTGGCCGGGCGCAACGGCACCCGGAACCGGCCATTGGTGTCCGGAAGGGCCAACGGACCTCGAATACCTCTGTGATGTCGGTCACGGCTGCGTGGCATGCGGTGATTCTAATGGCGAAACGCGTTAGGCTTCGCGGGTGCGTCGTTGTTCCCGGACCGCCTGCGGCCTTCCTGCGGTAGCCACCCTGACCTATGTCTACGCCGACTCCACGGCCGTACTCGGCCCGCTAGCTGAGATACCCGTTCCTGGCGCCTTCGATCTGTGTCTCGATCATGCGCAACGCACATCGGTGCCGGTGGGATGGGAAGTGATCCGGCTCCCATTGGATCGCCGTCGCCGCGATGTGGACGCCGATGACGAGCTAGTGGCCTTAGCCAATGCGGTGCGGGAGATCGGCCTGCGCGACGAGCAAACGACCCCAACACCACCCCCGCAACCGACACCCCCAGACGGTATCCGCAAGGGTGGACACCTGCGGCTGCTTCCCAACGTGGACTAGGCCTCGGCTGGTTAGGCTTGGTCGGATGCGGGTTTCGGCTGCGTCTGGTCGAGGATCAGGCCTGCGCTCGCTTGGCGAGGTGTGGACTGCGGGCGGAGGGCTCAGGCCGGTTTACATCGTGGATTTATGCTGAACTGGATCGGCTTGATGGGCTGTGGGTTTGGTTGGACGGCGGGGCTGCTTCCCAATGAGGACCAGGGCTGAGTCGGCTCGACTGCGGGTTGGGTTCGGTCAGCGGCGGCTGCCTCTCGACGCGGTGAGGGCAGTCACGCGGTAGGCTCACGATGTGCTGAAACCGCAGATTTTCAAGGCCAATGACATCCGTGGCGTGATCGCCGGTGATGCCGAGTGGGACCTGGACGGGGCTAGGGATCTGGGTGCGGCCTTCGTGAAACTCCTCAACCTGGCTGGCAGCAGTTTCGTCATGGGGCGGGATATGCGCCACCAGGGCCGGGAACTCTCCCTGGCCTTCGCCGACGGTGCCCGGCGTGGCGGAGCCAATGTCATCGACGTCGGCCTGACCTCTACCGATCAGCTGTGGTTCGCCTCGGGGAAGCTGGGTCTGCCCGGGGTACAGTTCACCGCCAGCCACAACCCAGCCCGCTATAACGGGATTAAATTCTGTCTCAGCCATGCCCAGCCCGTTCCTGCCGGATTCACCGAACAACTCCGGCAGTGCGCAGCCCAGATCGAGCCCGGACCGACCCCCACCGGCAGCTACAGCCAACAAGACCTCCAGGCTGACTACCATGCCTGCCTAGCTGCGCTGGTGCCCTACCACCCCCGACGTCGACTCAAAGTGGTGGTGGATGCGGGCAACGGTATGGCAGGGCAGGTGGCCCCGGAGGCATTGCTGAACCGGGACGTGGAGCTGGTCGGGCTGTACCTCGACCTCGACGGCAGCTTCCCCAACCATCCCGCAAATCCGTTGGAACCCAGCAACCTCCGCGACGCCCAAGCCGCAGTGCTGGCAGCCAAAGCAGATCTTGGTCTGGTCTTCGACGGGGATGCCGATCGCTGTTTCCTCATCGACGAACGTGGCGACGTGGTGGATCCGTCGGTGATTACCGCGATGATTGCCCTGGCTGAGTTGGCTAAGGAGCCCGGCGGGGTGATTGTGATCAACTCGATCACCTCCGCCTGTGTGGCCGATGCGGTGGCAGGGCGGGGTCGCCTAGTGCGATCCAAGGTGGGCCACACCTATGTCAAAGCACTCATGGCCAGTGAAAAGGCCATCTTCGGTGGGGAACACTCCGCCCACTACTATTTCCGCGATTTCTGGGGGGCTGACACCGGGATGCTAGCGGCATTGGTGGTGCTGGAGCTGTTGCGTGCCCAAGACCTGCCGATGTCCCAGTTGGTTGCGCGATTCGATGGCTACCACCGA
>JBHAEB010000134.1:0-2671 GCA_041855345.1 Arachnia sp.
AGTTGCCCCACGGTCAACGCCCCGGCCAGCAACTGCCGAGACCCGAGGTAGACGAGCACGACGAGCAGCAGCCCGGACAGCAGCACGCTGATCGCCTCGACGACGCCCTGCCAAGTGCCCAGCCGGATCCCGAGGCGTCGGACCTTCTGGGATTGGCGCTGGTAGTTCTCGGCGAACCTGTGCTCACCACCGATGCCGCGCAGGATCCGCAGCCCAGTGACGATGTCGGTGGCCATCGAGGTCAGCGTCGAATTCTCCGTGCGCTCCGCCGATTGTGCCGCGGTCAACGGCCGCAGCACGGGCACGGAAGCGCCGAGCAGCAGCGGCGTCGCGATGAGCACGACGAGGGCCAACTCTACGGATGTGCGCAGCATCAGGGCGCAGGCGATCAAGAAACTCATGACGGCGGCGAGGGCATGAGCGAATGATTCGAGCGTGGCGCCAAACTGGTCGCTGTCGGATGCCGAGACGCTCAACACCTCACCAGTGGGCAGCCGCCGGTTGAGGACGTGGCCCAGCGATGCGACGCGCCGCGCTACCCGGCGCTGGGTGCCGTAGATGCTGAGCAACCACATCCGCACCGACAAGGTATGAAAGAGGATGCCTCCCGTCACGCCGAAGGCGATCACCCCGATCAGCACGGCCACCCACGAGAGCGTGGCCCAGGCGTCGCTGCGGACGACACCCGCATCGATGGCGCGGCCCAGCAGCCACGGGCTGAGGGCAAACGGCACCATCCACGACGACGCGGCAAGCACCATCGCGGGCACCACCCAGCCCTGGCTACGGATCAGCCACCACAGGAAGCGGCTCGGGGAACGGGTGTCGGGCGCGTCGTCGGCGGGGATGGCGGGCGGGAAGTCGTGGGCGCCGCGTTGGGGCGAAAGCATGGGGATTCCTTGGGGCGCGCGTGGCGCGGGTAGGTGAAGGTCGACGAGGGACGCGGGAGCGTCAGCGGCAGGAGGTCAGCGCATGCGGGCAGGCGTGGCGGCGACAGCGGCATTCATGGCTTGCATCTGCACCTCCTCGCTCGTACGACTTGGGACACGCTACGCCGAGCGCGCGACCCCGTCAAGACGCCAGCGAGTCGGTGATTGAGCGGTCGACTCGGCCGGGGCGTGTCGTTGTGCAACTGCTGGTTGGATCCAGCAGTGATTCGATGGGCTCATGGCTCCAAACCGAGCACGATCGAGAGCGCTCGCGCGGCGGCGGGGCTTTCCCAGCGCGCCTTGGCCGCTCGAACCGGAATCTCGCATGCCACTACACTGAGCCGAATCTCAGCGGAGGCCGCAGCGCGAACTGTCTGAGATGCCGATGCGCTGGGCTGCACCGTCGCGACATCGACAACTCTCCTACGTTCTATAGCCCCGAGCCGATCACTGACGACAGGTCTGTCCGGTAGACGGGGGGTGGGCGCGGAACCCCGCCGCCATCGCTACCGCTGGGGTGCCCCGCTTAGGCTCTCGTCGCCCTATGGCAGAGGTTGCCCCAGACGAAAGGTCAACGTTGCGGCGCACTCAGCCTGAAGCAAGCTGACGAAACCTTGTGAAACTGGTCAAGTTGATCCGTCAGAGTGGTATGCTGAGGTGACAGTAGTCCTTCAGGGAGGGGGGTGAAGTACATGTCCAAGCAGGAGCGCAAGGCGATTCTCTTCGCGCGCACAACCGACGAACTGTTGCCACTCATGGCACATTGGAATAACGACGAGTACTGCTTCTGACGCCGTCCTTCCAGTGGCCTGACCATTCGCACCCGGATACTCGACCACGGGGCAGTGGCTGTTGTCCTCCCTGGGTCGGGGTCCGTGTGCGTCATGCTCAGATTGAAGAGAGGTCGATATCATGGAATCGACGATGACGAGTTCACCGGGGTCCCTTCTGCCAGGACGTCCCCGGTTTAATGCGCTGCATCTTGAGTTTACAAATCAGTGCAACTTGCGCTGTCGCCACTGCTACAATATTGACTATGTCAAGGGACAAGCGGATGACTTGACGACCGCGCAGATCAAGGCGATCATTGATCGCTCCCGCGCTTCGGGATGCCGCAACGTGGGCTTCTCGGGGGGCGAACCCTTCCTTCGTGAGGATATTTTTGAACTCCTCGAATATTGCAAGGCATATCCGGTCCACATCCTCACTAACGGGACATTATTAGATGAAGAAACACTCGATCGAGTTGACGCGATTGAAGACTTAGTGGTCGAGTTTCGGATCAGCGTTGATGGACTTGCTTCCCATCGACTATTGCGAGGTCAAAAGGTGGACCGTGTTCTGGACGGGATCCGTCGACTACTCGATCGTGACCATATTGTTACCGTCAGCACCATGGTCACCGAACACAACCTTGATGAACTGATGGCGATGTATGATGTCATGCTAGAACTGGGAGTGGACCGCTGGCGTCTCGACTTCGTTTACCTTTCCGGGAACGCAGCAAGGTTTAATATCCGATACGATAATCCGCGGCGAATGCTCGGGATCCTGGATCAGCTTATCGATCGATATATTAGTGAGCGACCACCATTTCTCTTTGATATCAACAAGGTGTTTAGATCTGCTTTCCTAGATCACTACGAACCCTTCTCGTACGACTTGGACACGAGGCCCTGTTCATACCAAGGAAGCTTGACCGTTCGCCCCAATGGAGATGTTTCGTTCTGCCCCTCGATGGG
>JBHAEB010000135.1:0-2683 GCA_041855345.1 Arachnia sp.
ACGCCATGACGAAGACCCGCCAGACTGGACTCGGAAAGGGTTTAGGCGATCTCTTTGCTCGCACGGATGACGAGTCGCCCAGCGCACCATCGGAGAAGCTGCGCGACGGCTCCTATTTCGCTGAGCTGCCGGTAGATCAAATCGTCCCTAATCCCCACCAGCCAAGGCATGTCTTCGACGAGGACGATTTGGCTGAACTCTCTGCCTCCATCAAAGAATTCGGTGTGCTTCAGCCCGTCGTGGTGCGCGACTCAGGGACCGGGATCTTCGAGCTCATCATGGGTGAACGTCGCCTTCGAGCCTCGAAAATGGCTGGTCGGAGCACCATTCCCGCGATTGTTCGGGGAACCGAGGACGACGCCCTGCTTCGCGATGCCCTGCTGGAGAATCTGCATCGGGCGAATCTCAATCCGCTTGAAGAGGCCTTGGCCTACCAACAGTTGCTGAGCGATTTTGACTGCACGAAGGAAGAGCTCTCGCAGCGCATTCATCGCAGCCGCCCGCAGATTTCGAACACTCTTCGGCTGCTGAACCTGCCATCGACGATCCAGGTAAAGGTGGCTGCGGGGGTCATTAGCGCGGGCCATGCTCGTGCCCTATTGGGGCTTGCCACCCAGCATGCGCAGGAACATCTTGCTGAGCGCATCGTCGCTGAGGGCTTGTCTGTGCGAACCACCGAAGAGATTGTTCGGTTGGCGGATGTTCCCGAGACCCCCCGACCTGCTCGGGTTCATCGGATGCCCAGCGAACGCGAGGCCAGCGTCGCCGCCCTACTCTCCGACCACTTCGACACTCGGGTCAAGGTGGCCATCGGTAAGAACAAGGGGAAAATCACCATTGAGTTCGCGACCCCAGACGATCTTGACCGGATCATGGCTGTCATCGACGGCAGAACCATCACTCAATAGCCGCAAAAAGATTTACCGCTATCACGGTTAACAGCTATAGCGATAAGTCGACAAAGCGGGTGTGGTCGATGAGGTGCCTGCTTTTGTGCGGCTTACGGGGGTTCTCGGGGCGTTTCGGGCGGATGGATCGCAGAAAAGCAGGTTGGGGAAGGTAGGCGGGTGGCAGCTGGGGTCGGTACGGGGTGGCTAGCTGGCTCGGCGGGCCCGGGCTCGCTCGACAAACTGGACGAAGAGCGGGCCTAGCTCGATTCCGGCCGCCTCGACGGCCAATGGCACCAGCGAGGTCTCGGTCATGCCGGGAGCGACATTGCCTTCTAGGAAGAACGGGACGCCGTCGCGGACGATCATGTCGGTTCGGGAAATATCCCGCAGTCCGAGGCGCTGGTGTGCAGAGACAGCCAAGGCCTGGGCCGACTTCAGTACCTCGTCGGGGAGATTGGCTGGGGTGATGAACTGGGTCATCCCGGCGGTATAGCGGGCCTCATAGTCGTAGACCCCGGATGCGGGATGAATCTCAACCGGCGGTAGCGCTAGCAGCTCGGAATCGGTCTCGACGACGGTCACCGCCAGCTCGGTCCCATCGATGTACTCCTCAATGACCGCGATCTTGCCATAGGCGAAGGCCGCCACTAAGGCGTTGGGTAGTTCGGCGAAGCTATTGACTCGGCTGGCCCCGAGTGCGGACCCGGAGCGGGCAGGTTTCACCATGAGCGGGAAACCCAGCCGATCAGCGACCGCACGCATGATGTTCTCGGCGCCGAGTTCCCGGAAGATGTCATCCGGCAGCGCGATCTGGGTGGGAGCCGCCACCCCGCCTGCAGCGACGAGCCGAGTCGCGATGGATTTATCGAAGGCACGTCGGGAGGCCGCCGCGTCGCTGCCGACGAAGGGCACGCCTAGGGTGTGCAGCACCTCCCGCAGGGCCCCATCCTCCCCGAGCCCACCGTGAAGCATCGGGACCGCCACCGGATCGGGGTCTGCCTGGAGTTGGGCAACCAGGTCGGCCTGAACGTCGATCTGCCGAACCTCAAGGCCACTCTCCCGCAGCACGGACGCAACCCGTCGGCCAGAACGAAGCGAGACATCGCGCTCATGGCTCAGCCCACCAGCAATGACGAATACGGTCATAGTCTCAATTCCAATCTGGGAGGTTAGGTGATATTCGGGCCAGGGCCAGCGGTGGGACGGCTGTGGGCTGGCCGATGCAGCCCAAACATCTCCAGCAGTTCCAACTCACTGCGGACAACAGCTGCGAATCTCTCCACACCGGTGGTGATGCGCTGCGGTGTGGGGAAACAGAAGGACAGTCGGACATTGCGTGCCCCCTGCCCGTCGGCGAAGAAGGCGGTTCCGGGGACGAAGGCGACGCGGGCGTTGACTCCGCGAGGCAGCATCGCGGTGGCATCGACGCCCTCCGGTAGGGTCACCCAGACGAAAAACCCACCCCCTGGACGGGTCCAGGAACAATCCTTGGGCATCTCCCGATCCAAGGCGTGCAGCATGGCGTCGCGACGCTGCCGGTACATATCCCGAAAGACGGTGATCTGACGTCGCCAGTCGCTGTTATCCAAGTAGTTACTGACCGCGAACTGTGAGAACACTGGCGGGCACAGCGTCGCCGACTCCTGGGCCAGCACCAACTTTTCCTTCACCGGATGCGGGGCACATACCCAGCCGACCCGGAATCCAGGTGCAAAGGTCTTCGAGAACGATCCCAGATAGATGACATTCGCAGTCATCGAACGCATCGCCGGGATTGGGCTGCCATCAAGGCA
>JBHAEB010000136.1:0-111433 GCA_041855345.1 Arachnia sp.
AAGGATCAAGGATCTTCCGTTGGCGGCTGTCCGCGAGGTGAGGGTGGGGATGCGTGAGCCGATCCCGACGGTGGCGGAGCTGCTTGAAGCCTTCCCCCAGGTGAAGTTCAACTTCGATATCAAGGCGCGCGGAGCGACCAAACCGTTGGCTGAGTTGATTCGCCGGTTCGGCGCCGAACAACGGGTGTGTGTGGGTTCCTTCTCACAGCTACGGATCAACCGTTTCCGAAGGCTGATGCCCACTGTCACCACCGCAGTCGGCCCGGTTGGGGTCACGGCGATGAGGCTAGGCTATTTGCCGAAACGCAGACCCCATTCACCAGCGGTATTCCAGATCCCGATCAGCTACACCGTCGCGGGAGTCCCGGTGCGGTTGTTGAGTCGTACCCGTATCCGCGCCATCCACAAGGCTGGCTATCGGGTCCATGTCTGGACCATTGACATGGCCGACGAGATGCACACCCTTATTGACTGGGGTGTTGATGGGATCGTGACCGACCGCCCCGATTTGCTTCGGGAGGCGCTGCGCGCCCGAGGCATGTGGACAAGCAGTTGAGGAAGCTCATCAGTTACGGCAGGCGTTGTGTTCCTGGGAAAGAACGGAGGTAATCATGGCAGATCGGGCATTACGAGGCGTCGGACTAGGCGCCAAGAGTTTCGAAGACGAGCAGGGCATCGAGTTCGCTGAACGCAGCCATATCGGCTTCGATTGCCCCAAGGGGCACCACTTTGAGGTGACCTTCGCTATCGAGGCGGACCTGCCCTTTGAATGGGAATGCAAGAAATGCGGGCTCATGGCCAAGCGCTCCGACGGCGCCACCGGTGAGGCTAAGGAGGTCAAGCCGCAGCGTACCCACTGGGATATGTTGCGGGAGCGTCGCAGCATCCCCGAACTCGAGGACATCCTGGCCGAGCAGCTGGACAAACTCAGGGGGTCTTCGGACTGATCTGCGGGATCCAGGTGTCATCCGGTCCTGGTTCTTCCGCTGGGGTAATAACCTCACCTTCAATGATGGTAGGGTGAGTCTGCATCGAGGACAGGGTGCGCCCAAAAAGCCTGCCCAACACCAATCGGCACAGATGCCGAGTTGGTCGGATCAGCAGTAGCAACGCCACCACGTCCGAGACAAACCCGGGCATCATCAACAGCAACCCGCCAATGAGGATGAGCACAGCATCTGTGGTCTGCCCCGCTGGAAGAGAGCCCGAGGCCAGCGCCCGCACCATCGCTTGCCAGGCCTTGCGGCCTTCGCGTTGCAACAGCCAGCCGCCCAGCACCATGGTCCCGATCAGCAAGGCCAGCGTCCACCATTTGAGGGCGCTGGCCACCAAGATCAGGACTGTAATCTCGGTGGCAAGGAACACTACGATCGACACAACGACCCACAGGGTCCCGGTCCCCCGTCGCATCATGTCAGCCACGGCGCCTCCTCATCAGGTGTTTCAGCTGGGCCAAGCGATGCGCAATCCCCATCTTGGTGGTGGAGATGATGGCCTCCTTGACCACGGAGCCACCCATCTTGGAGTCCCCGAATTCTCGTTCAACGAACTGAATCGGAACCTCAACGATCCGCAGTCCCGCCCGGTGGGCATGCCAGGTCAGGTCACGTTGGATACCGTATCCCCGCCGATCAATGGGGTATTGGATGATCTGAGCCAGCGCCTCCGCGCGGAATGCGTTGAATCCACCCGTGATATCGCGATAGGGCATGCCGAGCATCATCCGGATGTAGAAGGAACCACCTCGGGATAGTAGTTCACGATGGCGCGGCCAGTTCACCACGGAGCCTCCCTTGACCCAACGTGAGCCCTTGACCATGTCTGCGTGTTCCAGCGCAGCCAACAGGCTTGGTAATTGCTCTGGTTGGTGGGAGCCATCAGCATCATGTTCGACCAGCACCGCGTAGCCTCGTTCCAGTCCCCAGCGGAAACCAGCCAAGTACGCCGCTCCTAGTCCTTCCTTTCCCTGCCGGTGCAGGACGTGAACGTGGTCGTCGGCGCCAGCCAACTCGTCGGCGAGTTTGCCTGTGCCATCGGGGGAATTGTCGTCCACGATCAGGATGTGCGCGTGCGGGGTGGCTGCGCGAAGTCTGGCTACAACGCTAGCGATGTTCTGGGCCTCGTTGAAGGTGGGAATGATCACGAGAACCTCGCCGGTCAGCGGGGTTGGGGTCACAGCTGCTCCTTACAACTCGATGGCTTCCAATCCAGATTACCGGTAACCCGAATCCCCCACCCCGAGGCGAGCACCGCCACCGCCACCTGGAGCGGACCGAGCCAGCCAGTGATGATCACCGCCGGGGTGATCCCAGCTCGGCGGGGCAGTTCCACGATGCGATGAGCTGCGGTGTATTCAGAGGTGGTGGCGCTGAGTTTGCCCTTGGCGTCGATCAGACCTGAGTAGCCGTTGAGGGTCAAGGCCACGAATTCTCGACGCAGCTCGGCTGCCCGCACTCTGTTGATCACCATCTGCTGGGCGGGTTCGGTGGTTCCTGAAAAGTTATGGGTTGTGCTTTGCGCAACCAGCAACTGTGCACCATGGCGAACCGTGTCGTAGACGGTCTGGTCATAGGCGAGTTCGTAACAGATCACGGTGCCCACCTCGACCGGGGCTTGGTTGGCCAATGGCACAGTGACCACGCCTGGTGCGGTGCCTGGGATGGATTGGGCCCCTACCCGAGAGACCTGCGGAAATATCGGTTCAATGAGCTCACGAAGGGGAACAAATTCGCCGAAGGGAGCGAGGTTGCGCTTGTGATACTGGGCGGTCAACCCCTGACCAGGAACCCATACCTGGGATGTGGTTTGCCGCGTCTGTGGTTGCGGACCTGTCGTGAGAGCCCCCAGATAGATGGGAACCTGTGCCAGTTCGACAGCAGCGACGACCTGGGCGTGCACGGCGTTGTTGATGCTGGGATCGCGATCGGTGGAGTTTTCAGCCCACACGATCAGATCGAGGGGACGGTTGTTGGCTCGGGCATCGGCAAGCAAGAAGATGGTTTCGCTGAGATGATGTGGAGTAGCCCCGGTAGCGGCGATATATCCGCCAAGTTCACTCAATTCGACATTGCCTTGGACCATTCCCACAGTGACGGTATCGCTCGCAGGCGCTACAGGTATCAGCAGGATCGCTCCCCCACCTGCGAAGGCCATTCCCGCGGCAATGACGGCGATAAAGTCACGCTGTTTCACCGTCGCCAGGAGTGCACAACCCACCAGCCCCACCAGCCAGGTGGCGCCAGCAGTTCCGACTACCGGTAACCAACCGCTGAGGGGTTGATCGATGACGGTGTGTCCCAGCCGGAGCCAGGGAAATCCCCCAAAAGGAATCAGCCCAGCGCCGAACTCAACTGCTGCCCAGGCCGCGGGAACAAGGAATACCCAGCCTCGTACCCGAGTCATCGCAGCGGTGGCTGCAGCCGCCAAACCAACCCACAGCGACATGAATGCCGCTAGCGCTAACCAGGCGGGACCTGCTTGGGCTCCAACCCACCAGATGGTGGCGATGTGCAGAACAAACCCGCAGACCATCCCCAGAAGGAACCCGGTGCGCAGGTTGGTACCGGCCACGACCCAGGTCAGGATGGTGATCCCCAGGATCGGGCCTGGCCACAGCTGCCAGGGCGCAAATCCTAAGGCCAGTAACCCGCCACTGAGCATCGCTGCCAGCAGAGCCAGGGGCCACTTCAGGCCAGTAGTCGGCAGCGGGGTCATGACGGATTAGCGTGAAGAAGGTAAACAGCCGAACTGGCCCGCCAATTCGCCCAGAATTGACCGGCAGCCAAGGGACTGCCATCGTCGCGGAGGGGTACACAACGATCGACGGTCAAACCCAATCGAGCAAACAACGGTTCCAGATCAGCCAGGGAGGTGAAGTGGAGATTGGGTGAGTCATACCAGCTATACGGCAGGTCCTTGGTCATCGGCATGCGGCCACGTAGTAACCGGAATCGGTTGCGCCAATGAGCAAAGTTCGGCATAGACACGATTCCGTGTTGCGCGATCCGTGCCATCTCGGCCAGCACCTGGGCAGGCAGCCGGACATTCTGCAAGGTACGGGAGAGCACCACGACGTCATAGCTGCCGTCGCGGAACTGGTCCAGTTGGGTGTTGATATCGAGTTGAATGACGTTGACGCCATGGCTGAGGGCTTGGAGGAAAGGCTCAGCTTCGATCTCCACCCCGGTGCCGCTGCAACCTTTACCCGCAATCAGACGCAGTAACTCGCCGTCACCACAGCCGAGGTCAAGAACCCGGGACTCGGGTGGGATCAGGCTGGCGATCAATGCCAGGTCGCTACGGGTCATGGCAGGCTCCTGGCCGCTCGGTCCAAGAAAGTACGAATCGTGGCGTGATAGTCCGGAATCTCCAGCAAGAAGGAGTCATGTCCCCATTGCGAGGTGATCTCCCTGAATGACACCGGTAGTTGTGCTGCTTCAAGATGACGGACAATACGGCGGGAATGCTCGGTGTCGAATCGCCAGTCGCTGGTGAAACTCATCACCAAGAAGGTGACCGGATTGGCTTGCAGCTGGTCAAGGGCATCGGGGGCTGCGAAGGGATCGAAATAGTCCATCACCCGGGTCAGATAGAGATAACTCAGCGCGTCGAATCGCTCCAGAAAGGCTTGTCCCTGGTACTCCAGGTAGCTTTCGACGGCGAAATCCACACCGAAACCGGGGGTCAGTTCCTTTGCCTGGGCGGAGCGACCAAATTTCTTGCTGAAGGCCTCCTCCGAGAGGTAGGTGATATGTGCCATCATCCGGGCCACCGAGAGTCCGCGCGCTGGGGTGGTGCCCTCGTGCAGGAACCGGCCTTCACGAAATTCAGGATCCCGCATGATCGCCTGGCGACCAACCGCAGAGAAAGCGATGTTCTGGGCGGTCAGTCGGGATGATGCGGCGATGATGATGGCGTTAGCGGTGTCCTCAGGATGGGAGATGGTCCACTGCAATACCTGCATCCCGCCCAGGGAGCCACCCAGCAGCGCAGCCCAACGGCGGATGCCTAGATGGCGGCCTAAGCGTCGATGAACCGTGACGAAATCCGCTATCGCCAGCAGTGGGAAATCCAGGCCGTAGGGTTCTCCAGTCGCCGGGTTGGTCGAGGAGGGACCGGTTGTTCCCCGGCAACCACCCAAGATATTGGCGCATACGACATACCAACGGTCGGTGTCGACGGCCTTTCCTGGTCCGATGAGGTTATCCCACCAGCCCGGTTTCCGATCGCTTTCTCGGTGTCCGGCCGCGTGGGCATCACCAGTGAGGGCATGGCACACGAAGATGGCATTGGAGGCTTGGGCATTGAGGGTGCCGTAGGTTTCATAGGCGACATCGACCTCAGTGAGGATAGCCCCGCTGGCCAATACCAGGGGGTCATCCACGGTGAATAACCGCTCAGTGGCTGCTACGCAGTGAAGTTGACCAGGCATCTACACCTGCGCCAAGGCCTGGTCGAGATCTGCGATCAGATCTGCAACATCCTCGATGCCCACCGACAGCCGCACCATCTCTGGGGGCACTCCCGCTGCAGCGAGCTCCGCATCATTGAGCTGCGAATGTGTGGTCGAAGCGTTGTGGATGACCAGCGACTTGGCATCCCCGATATTGGCCAGGTGAGAGAACAAGCGCAGCGACTCCACGAATCGAGCGCCCTGTTCCCGCCCGGCTTTGAGACCGAAGGACACCAACCCCCCAAACCCACCAGTCAGTACCCGTTGAGCGATGCTGTAGCTGTCGCTCGATTCAAGGCCGGGATAGTTCACCCACGCCACCTGGGGATGGGATTCGAGATATCGAGCGACGGTCAAGGCATTGGCGCAGTGCCGTTCCATGCGCAGATGGAGGGTTTCGAGGCCTTGGAGCAGCGCCCAGGCATTCATCGGGGCGACGGCAGCCCCGGTGTTACGCAACAACACGGTACGTGCCCTCACGATATAGGCGGCCTTGCCAGCCGCCTGGGTCCAGACCACACCGTGGTAGGCGGGATCTGGGCTAGCCAGCCCGGGGAATCGGTCGGCGTGGGCTGCCCAGTCGAAGTTGCCAGAATCGATGATCACGCCACCTAGGGTGGTGCCATGGCCGCCAATGTATTTCGTCGCTGAGTGCACCGCCACGTCAACTCCCTGGTCGAAGGCGCGGGTCAGCATCGGAGTTGCCACCGTATTGTCCAATACGAATGGCAGGCCCTGGGCGTGGGCGGCGGCAGTCCAGGCTGGCAGGTCTATCACATTAAGTGCCGGGTTACCGATGGTCTCCCCGAAAACAAGCTTGGTTCGATCATCAACCTGCGCAGCCAGATCCTCGGGCCTGGCTGGGTCGACGAATCGTGCCTCGATACCGAACTGGGCCAGGGTGTGGGCGAATAGTGCGAAGGTGCCGCCGTACAAGGTCGACAGGGCGATGATGTTATCTCCGGAGTGAACTAGGTTCAGCACCGCGTAGGTCACCGCAGCGGCCCCCGATGCCGTCGCAAGCGCACCGACGCCGCCTTCAAGGGCATTCATCCGCTCCTCGAAGACGTTCTGGGTGGGGTTCATGATCCGGGTGTAGATATTTCCTGGACGGCTCAAGGCGAACAGTTCAGCGGCGTGGGCGGAGTCGTCAAAGACATAGGCTGCGGTCTGATAGATCGGAACGGCCCTGGAATTGGTGGCCGGGTCTGCCTGCTCCTGACCGGCATGCACTGCCAGGGTCGCGGGGCGATAGCTCATAGTTCATTCCTCAGGTCGTTCGGTTCGGTTCTGGGATCAAGTGTGACATCGGTGCGGCAGGTTGCCCGCGCCAACACATTGGAGGCGACCGAGCTGACTACCACTAAGGCGGTGATCGTCAGCACCGTTTTGAGCCATAACTGCCACGAGAACCCAGTCTCAGCGGTCCATCCAATAGCAACCGCGATGAGAATGAGCGGGATACCGAGGGCTGTGGCCGGGCCCATGGCGTTGCTCCGCGAGAGTGCATCGCGGGCCCGGAATTGGGCGATGGCGACGCTGAGCACCAGCAGTGCTCCCAGTACCGCGAAAACCCCAGCCGCAATATCAAGCAACATCAACGTCGTCCTCTGGTGATGATTCGAGCCAATGCGATGGTTGAGACAATGCCCAAAATAGATGCCAACAGGGCCAAGTCCACCGAAACACTGGAGCCGGTCAACATCCCGTAGAGGGCAAGGATCCCCACACAGGAAAAGAAGATCAGATCCCCCACTACGGCCCTCGTCGGAGCATCCTGGGCAGTTAAGACCCGCAGCAGCCCGAGTATCACGCTCACACCCAAGATCACAATGGCAATCCCACCGGCGATGATCATGACCGTGGCCTCCTCATTCCCCCAGCGCGGAGGGCATGGAGCAGTTGCCATTCCAAGGCTGCAAGTCCCGCCACAACCGAATCGCGATCATTGTCGAACAGTGAATGGACGAAGACACGGGGCTGGCCGTCAGGATCGGCAGCAACCACACCAACCACCAGAGTCCCTGGCGTAATCGTGATCGCGGAGGTAAACATCGCGATCTCGGTGTCAGTAACACAGCGCATCTGATACTCGATGATGGCCGGCGATCCGAAGGGTGCTGGTTTCCACGCATTGACCACCACCCTCCAGGAGCCCACGATGATCTGCCAGATGAGATAGCCCAGCCAGCCGAAAATCCGAATCACTTTCATCCCAGCACCGCCTGCACATAGGCACCGGTGTCAAGCAAAGCGACGGCAGCCCGTTGACACAGTGGCCACACCCATCCAATGCCAACGAACAGCAGAACCGACAACCCCACCAGCAGGGCGGCTGGCCACTGCATCCGCCACGACACCCGGGCATCGTCGGCGATGGGGATGGGAGCTCCTCGCGAGGTTGTGGGGTCATCTGGAAGATAGTCCTTCATGGCTGGTCCCCAGAAAACGTCACGCCACATCCGCTGTAAGGCCATCAAGGACACAACCGAAGCTGCGGCGACCACCCCGATGAGCCACCAGTTCAGGGGCTGATCAGCTTCAGCGGCTCCACCTAGCAGCCCGAGTTTTCCCCACAGCCCTGAGGTGGGTGGCAGCCCCACCAAAGATGCCAGTCCGATCGCCATGATCGCCGAGGACCATGGGTCGCGGGCCATCAGACCGGACAGCCGATAGAACCGATGGGAGCCGTAGGCATTCTCAATGGCCCCTGAGGCCAAGATCAGACCCCCCATCGTAATCATGTGATGGAGTAGATAGAACAGAGCCGAGGTGACGGCTAGCTCAGTCATCACGACCAATCCGATCAGGATCTGACCAACCCCAGCGACCATCTGGAAGGCCAACGCCCCTCGGATCCGGGTTTCCCCAAAGGTCGCCAACGATCCCACCACGACGGTGAGGATCACAATTGCTACCAGCACTGCGGACCAGGCTGGGGGCTCATCGAAGATAGTGATGTAGACCCGAAACGCCCCGTAGAGACCGACCTTGGTGTGGATGGCCGAAAACAGCGCCATGATCCCAGCCGAGGTTGCCGGATAGGCCCGAGGCAACCAACCGTGCACTGGCACGACTCCGGCTTTGACGAGCAGCGCGAACACGATGACCGCGGTCGCTAGCGAAATCTGCGGGTCGCCACCGGTATTAGCTAAGGCAGCCAGGTTCACCGTCCCTGCTGCTCCGTAGAGCAGCCCCACGCCCATAACCAGGATCGTGGATGTGGTGATGTTGACGAAGACGAACATCCGCCCGATGCCGAGTCGCCGCCAATATCCGGTAACCGCCACCAGCGCGTAGGAGGGCAGCAGCATGACCTCCACCCACACGAATAGGTTGAACAAGTCACCGGTGAGTAAGGCACCGTTGACACCGGTGGTGAGCAGCAAGATCAGCGGCACCACGAAGCGGTATCGATCCTCCCCGGTCAGCATCAAAAAGATCCCGGAGATGAGAATCAGAAATGAGGTGGCCGTCAACAGGAGGGCGCTGAGGCTGTCAGAAACGAAGACGATACCCACCCCTGGCAGGTAGGAGCCCACTGAATGAGCCAGCGGCGGGTTGCTGCCGTGGTGGCTGATCAGTGCAACACCTCCACTGAAGGTGGCGGTAGCGCCAAGAACCAGTGCTATGCGTTGGGAAATCGCGTCGCGCACAATGACGCTGATGCCGGCCAGCAGCAGCGGGAAGGCGACGAACAGGGGCAGGATTGCGGCGGTCATGCTTGCTGACTCTCCCCTGTTTCAGGATGTTTCAGCAGGTTGTCGTCATGACCGATGACAGCCATGGCCAACATGAGGATCGAGACCGCCAACGTGATGACGATGGCGGTGAGCACAAAGGCCTGAGGCAGCGGATCTGCAAGCGTCGCCGCATCGCTGCCATCGGTGATGGGTTCGGTGCGCCACCCGGGAACCCCGGTGGCCAGCAACACGAAGTTCACGGCATGGCTGAACAGTCCGAGCCCAAATACGGCCCTGACCATCGAACGCTGCAGCAGCAGGTAGACCCCTCCGGTCACCAGAACAAAGATCGTTGCGATCAAGATCATCGCCGAACCTCCGTGGCCCGCTCGCCCCGAACGCTATCGAGAGGCCCAGGCAGCTCACCTTCGAGGGCTTCGTCGATACGTTCTCGTGCCCCTTCGCCGCCCTCGGCCGTGCCGCGGGTAGTACCCAACACGTTGATAGAGACCAGGATCAGTCCCACAACAGCCAAGTAGACCCCAGCATCGAAGATCATCGAGGTGGTCAGGTGGATACCAAAATACTCGCCGTGAATAGGTTCCAGGAAGGAATCAGCAAAGATCAGGCCAAGGCATCCGGTGAGGACCGCTAAGACCACTCCCCCGCCGATAAAGAACAATGGCAGCCGAGGCGGCCCGATTTGGCGGTCCTTGACAGTGGACAGATAAACCAACCCCATGAGGGAGGCCATCACCAAGGCTGCGTTGAATCCACCGCCAGGACTGTTATGTCCTCGCCAGAACAACAGGATAGAAATCACCACCAGCAACGGTGTCATATACCGCAGCATCACCCTCAACCCGACGGCATTCGGCCCAGCCTCCATGACCGCCCGGTAGGCCCGGGAGTTGGGATCGGGGTTGATGGGCATCGCACTGAGCGGGACCAGATAGGGGTCGTTACTGGGCGGATCGAGGTGTTTGTCGAGCACCGTCGACAGCAACGCCAAGATCGCGACCGCAGCCATGGCTAATACGCTGAGTTCGCCGAGGGTGTCGAAGGCCCGGAACTCAACGAGGATCACATTGACGACATTCTCCCCAGAGGCAATCGTGAGGGTTTGTTCGAGGAAATAGCCCGCCAACTCGGACTTATCCCGTCGCGCAACCAGAGCCCAGGTCAATGCAGCTACCCCGGCCCCAACCATGACCGCGATACCGAGAGTCAGCAAAGACCCTTTTAGCCGTCGCTTGGGGAAGGTGCGAGGAAGCCGCTGCAGCACCAACATGATGACGATGATGTTGAGGGTTTCGACCAACAGTTGCGTCATCGCGACATCCGGGGCCCCAAGGGTGAGGATCTGTACCGTCGCCAGGATCCCGACCGCAGACAGTGACAACACCGCTGCGATACGCAGCGTTGAGATACAGGCCCCAATCACGGCAGCAGTGATGAGGATAAAGAGCAGCACATCCAGCGGATGGGTCAGTCCCGAGCGTTGTTCCGGCAGGCCGTGGCGGAACACTAGCCAGGCTCCGGATACCCCGATTATTCCGAGCATCGCCAGGATCGGCAGGATATTGCGGGTGACCGTATCCGACGCGGTGAGCCGGTCCAGGCGCGCGCCCAACGCGCCGATCTTGTGCTCGATCATCCGCAGAATCCGCGGGCCGCTCAGGGGGAATGGGTGCCGGTTAATGGTGGCGATTACGGTTGCCCGGGACAGGGCCAAGCCACTACCAACCACGATAATCACTGCGGTGGCGGCCAGTTCCACGGTGAGGCCGTGCCACATGCTTATGTGGGCCGCGACGGGGCTGCCGAAGGCCGCTGTGGCGCCCCAGGACACCGGATCGTCCATGGCAGGGAGCCATATCACTAAGACCAGGGCTGTCAGGATTGGGGCAGCGGCACTGGCCACCAGCAGCGGATCGCGCAGAGTGACCTGACGCTGCGGTTCACCGCCATCGACGAAGACGCCCAGGACCAGGCGGGCACAGTAGGTGAAGGTGATGATCGAGGCGATCACCGCAGTCACGAAAGCCGCCCACCCCACCCAGCTGGCGTGGGGTGCCCCAAGCAGCGCCGCCAGAATGGCCTCCTTGGATACAAAACCTAAGGTGAGTGGGATGCCAGCCATGGAGGCACATCCCAGCACCGTCACAGCGAAACTTACCGGCAATCGGCGATACAACCGCGGCGGAAAACAGCCTAGCTGCCGGGTACCTGTGGCATGGTCGATCACCCCGACCATCATGAATAGCCCGGATTTGAACAATGCGTGAGCCACGGTGTGACAGACAGCCGCGGTGATTCCAGCTTGGGTACCCAATCCGATGCTGGCTGTGATCAGTCCTAATTGGCTAACCGTCGAATAGGCCAGGAGTTTCTTGATGTCTGTGTGTTCGAGGGCGAAGTAGCCGCCCAGGCACATGGTCCCTAGGCCGACCACCAACAACAACAGATTCCAGGTAGGGACCCCATGCAGCACCGGGCTAAACCGCAGGAGCAGGAAGATCCCGGCCTTCACGACTGCCGCGGCGTGCAGATAGGCGCTGACTGGGGTGATCGCAGCCATCGCGTCGGGCAGCCATATGTGGAAGGGGAATTGGGCTGCCTTGGAGAACCCTGCCAGCGCGACGAGTATGGCGATGGTGGTGGCAAAGGCTGGTTCTGTGGTCCACAGTTCGCTGCTAAACACCGTCGCGATGTCGGTGCTACCGATCCGCCACCAGATAGCGACGGTCGCAGTCAATAACGCGATGCCACCCACGAAGGTCAGCAGCAGGGTACGCATGGCTGGGCCCTCGCCCGGTTCCCCTGAACGTGCGATCAGGAAGAACGATGCCAAGGAGGTAAGCTCCCAGCAGATGAAGGTGACCACGAGGTCACCGCTGAATACGAGCGCCACCATGGCGAAGGTGAAGCCGGTCATGCCGACGAAGAAACTGGTACTAGGCCCTGACCCCAGGTAGCGGGTCGAATACACCAGCACCACTGCGCCGATCAGTAAGGCCAAATTCGCAAAGAGTAAACCGAGTCCATCGATGGTGAAGGTGGCCCGGATAGCCAGCATTGGTATCCAGTCGAAACCCCAGGTCGGTGTCTGCCCGGCAGCGACTGCGGCGGCTGTGGGTAACAGCAGAGCAGCTGCGGCGAGATAGGCCGCCGCCAGTGGCCAGCCCGCTTGGCGTCCCAGGGCGCGCGCGAGTATCGGTGAGGCCAGAAAGGTCAGCCCCAACAGCGCGAGTGTGGAATAGACAACCATTGGGCTGGAATCCTAGCAACGCTACCGGGGCGAGCTATGCCATGGCCATCAGGCAAGAGCCGACTGTTGCTGCCACTGTTCCCAACTGAACAGCCATACGCCGAGTCCTTCTTCGGCATACATCGGGCGATCCGTGCCGGTGAATTCGACTGGATCTCCGACGCTGACCCGTTGGTACAACCAATAGGCGTTGTCAGTGCTGAGCCCGATGCAGCCGTGACTGACATTGGAGTTGCCCTGGCTACCCACCGACCAGGGGGCGGCATGGATGAACTCACCAGTCCACGTCACCCGCAGCGCCCACTTCACGTCAAGGTCGTAGTCATCCCCGGAACCGGAGGGAATATTGATGGTTTCGGAGCTCATGCGGATCGCGTCGTGCTTCTCCAGAATGATCTTGGTTCCGGAGCGGGTGATGAATCCGGGTTTGCCTGCGGTAGAGGGCATCGTGTTGACGACCTCCCCGTTTTCCACCAGCGAGGTCTGGAAGTTGGCCATATCCACCTTCACCACACGAGAGACGTCACTGATTGTGAAACTGCTGGTTTCGTTCTCCATGAGCCAGTAATCGTCACTGATTTGGACGCCTGCAACCCGCATATCCAAATTGATCTTGGTTCCGGGCTGCCAATATTCGCGGGGACGCCACAGCATCTCGGTGCTACTAATCCATCCCCACGATCCCTCCTGGGCGGGTTCGGTGGTGACCAAGGAACGCTGCTCAATGGCGGCTCGATAGGCCTCGGGTACTTCCTTGTAGAACTTCACATAGATGGGCATTCCCACCCCAGCACCATCCCATTGGTACAGCGGCTCAAAACCGGCTCGTTGGCCAGGGGCCACCGTGTGGAATGAGGCTTGACGCTGCTCTCCTTGAGTGGTGGTCACACTGAGGGTGTAGTCAGTATCAAAGGCCAGCATGGATGTTGGGGTCCACCTGTTGCCCTCTAAGGCGCCTTCGACCTCACCCTCTGCCCCAGTCACGGTGGCCGATGCGATGGTGCCATTGTCGAGGGTGAAGGTCACCGGATCGCTCACCACCGCTGCTTCGGTATCGGAGGTGATCACCAGTTCCCCGACCGGAAGGGTCGGTGAGGGGCTAGGTGTTGGACTGCTGCTTTGGGTCGGTGTCGAGGTCTGCGAGGCAACATCTTGGCCTGCGGCTGGGCTGCCTGGGGCACACGCCGTTGTCAATAGGACCGGAGCAAGAAGGGCAACGACGAAGAAACCAAGGCGCAGGTTCATGGCCAACAGGGTACGCGCTCGGCTGTGCCTGATCGAGTTCGCCCATCCGATTTCCCATCGCAGCCGAGGTGCCGCTAAGCTACACGAGTTGCCGCGAGGCGACGGCGGGCTGTAGCGCAGCTTGGTAGCGCACTTGACTGGGGGTCAAGGGGTCGCAGGTTCAAATCCTGTCAGCCCGACCAAAGATGTGACGTCAGAACCTTCGACCTGAGGTCGGAGGTTTTTCGTTTCCCAGGTGTCACGGTTGATACCTCCTGCCCATCGTGGCCTGGTTCTCACATACTGCGGGCAAGTCCTCGTCGAGACGGTAGCCACGGACAATCATGGGTCGGCTTTTTGTTCTCCCATCATCATTCGGGCAACTCGTGGCGAACACGGTGTGGTTGCGGCCTTGCCGAGGCTGCCGGTGACGGTGATGTGGCGGGGTCCGTCGTGGTGGCCAAACGGGCAGCAGCCGAGTGCGGTGTGGAGCCCTCGCGGGATGATGCCGGTGACGGAATTGGTGCCCAGCAACTGCCTGGTCGAGTAGATCTGTTCAGTTCGCTCAGCGCGACTCGACATCGATAGCCTTGATAAGAGGTTGGGTATAACGACCTCGCTGAACCCCTCACGAAGGTTCCGCGATGCCGAAGATGGCATTCAGCGTAGACTTGGCCGCGCCTTATTGAGCGTCCGGGCAGTGAAGGAATGTGGATGAATCATGGAGTCGCCGAGGCTACGCCTCGGGTTCGTCGTGAGCCTGAATACGAGTTCACTGTCACCGCAGTTGCCCATCGTGCCCCCTATCACGAACTGACCGTCAGCTGCCCCAGCCTGCTTGGTGCATCAGCGGAGCCGTTATGGCCGACCGTTTGGGTGCGGTTGTGGATTCCCGAAGGCGACCGAAAATATCAGCGGGCCTACACCTTGACTGGGATCAACCAGGCTGATGCCAGCTGCCAGATTCTGGTGGCCCAGCACAGCCCCGATGGCCCGGCATCGCGCTGGGTGCGTACCGCTGAGCCAGGAACCATCATCTCCGGGCAGTTGATGGGAGGAACCCGATATCAACCCCCTGTTGAGGAAGATCGCATGCTTCTGGTTGGTGATCTCGCCTCCGCACCCGCCATAGCCGATGCGGTAGCTGCCGCTCCGGCTTCGTCTCAGGCGCAGGTGGTGTTGTTGGCCCATCCGCAGGGCTATCTTCCTCGGGCCAGCCGGGACCATGAACTGGTGTTGATTGATCCCGAGGCTCCCACCGCCGATGTCATGGCAGCCATCGATGAAGCAGTGCACGCACTCAACGGCCCCACATGGTCCTGGATCGCTCTAGAGAGTGCATTGACCCGTGGGGTGCGTCGTCACCTCCTCGATGCTGGGTTGGCTCGTCGCAGCATTCAGCATCAGGCCTATTGGATCTTGGGGCGCGCTATGGGAGGTTCCTCGGCGCCAGGGGCCTGACCCTACCTGGCTGCTGGGCCCAGAACCACCGCGGCACCGCGCGGCCATAGCCTCAACGGCTGCGATCGTCATCGACGGAGCGCAGACCCGCTGTGCTGCATCCATTAACGTTATGGCCATGTCCTGGATCGACGAACTCACCTTCGACGACCCATTGTGGGACCTTCGGGACTATCCCAGAAGGTTCGTCTACGCCCAGGAACTCGCTGACGAACTTGCCCCCGATCATGAGCTTTTTGGTTGCACTGTCGAGGTGCTGGCCAAGTCAACCGCCAATGATGATCTGATCGTGAGGTGTGCGGATCGACTTGCCGTGGTGCACCTGACCTGGAGTGGGAAGACCGAACCTTCCCCGTGGCCGAGCACAACCTATATCGACTCCCCCGCCCAGTTACGGGAGTACCTAGGGTGGTAGGAACAGGGGAATCAGCGCTGCGGCGGCTGTCGGTGTCGGCGGACGTGGCGGCCCCGCGATTACTCGGGGCGCTGCTCACCCACCGCACTGCTGAGGGTGCAGCGACAGTGCAGATCACCGAGGTGGAGGCCTATCTGGGTGACAAGGATCCAGGATCCCACGCTTTCCGAGGTCTCACCCCGCGCAACCAACCGATGTTCGGCCCACCCGGGCAGCTCTATGTGTATTTCAGCTATGGCATGCATTGGTGTGCCAATGTCGTTACTGGAATAGCTGGGCAGCCCTCTGCATGTCTGTTGCGGGCGGGGCAGATCGTCGCGGGGCTGGACTTGGCCTGGGCGCGGCGCCCATCTGCTCAACGGGTTCACGAATTGGCGTGCGGTCCGGCGCGACTTGCGGCAGCGTTGAACCTCGACGGCAGCCACTCCGGCAGCCCTATCGAGGTGTTCTTCCAGGGCCCCGAGCCGGAGGGCCTCAGCCTTCGGCTGCGTCGCAGAAGGATCCCACGATCACGGATTGGGGTGGGGCCGCGTGTCGGTGTGGCTGGCCCTGGTGGCGATGGGGAGAGGTTTCCACTGCGTTTTTGGTTGCTGAACGATCCTACGGTTTCCCCCTACCGGCGGGCGAGGCCGCGATAACTCCCCTGCAGTTTTGGCCCGAGATCCCACCAGTACAGGCCTGAATCCGGCAAGAAGGCCAGCCGGGGATACGTATGTCACCAGGGAGTTGGCGTGGGTACGACTGCACTGCGAGAACCGTCGGATCAGGCTTCCTGCTGTACAGCTGAGGATCTTTCGTAGCTGCCGCTCAGCATGCGGTAACTCTTGCTGGCAAATGCGGCGATGGTAACCAATAACCCGATGCTGGCCGCCAATACGAATACCAAGGCGATGCCACGTGCCTGACCATGACCGAGCAGCCAGGACAGCTGTTGTTGCCCTGGTCCAGACATATAGGGAATCAACCAGTATTCGGCGATCGGGCCGATCAGCAGTGAGGTGATGGGTGTGGCTGAGATTTCTACGCTCTGCGCGAAACCAAAAACACGGCCTTGTTTATGAGCTGGAACCACGGTTTGCATGACAGTCTGCTCCGCGGCCTCGGCGACGGGGACTGCGGCCAAATAGATGAGCGCCCCGACCAGAAGGAGCACCACTGATTCTCGGATGACGAAGGTCAGGCCCACCAGCCACATCACGACGTTGACCAGCAAGATGGCGCGTACCGGTTTGGAGCCAAGACCTAACTTGACCACAGCCAAGCCTCCGATGATGAAAGCGAAGCCCAGTACCCCATTGGCCAGTCCCCATAGTTGGACCGGCATCAAGGTCAGCCCGTAAGGATCCAGCAGGGCCATGAATACCCCACCCAGCAGATTGTTGAATGTCGAGAATACGAGCAACCCGAGCAACCCAGGAATCGAGCGGACCTCACTCCAGGCGCCAGCGAAGTCGACTGACTTAGGAAGGTTGTTATCGTGCATGATTCGCTGCTCGGGTATTCGCACCCGCAGCAGATAGTGCACCAGCGTCAGCACCGTCAACGACAAGGCGATGATCATGACCCAACCGAAACCGAGATACCCCACAGCCAGGCCGGAGGCGACTGTGTTCAGGGTGAATCCGACCCCGGTGACCGTGCCGACTAGCCCATTGGCTTTATCCCGCTGTTCGGCCGGCACCAGGATGGTGACCGAGGTTGATAACCCCAGTTGGCGCAGACTTGCCACCACTGCGCCGATCAGTAGTAACCCAGCGAAGAGCCAGAAGAAGGGGGTACGCCAGTTACTCAGCGTGTTGTGTGGGGCTACCAGGAACACCACCCCTGCCAGGGCATAGCATCCTGTGGTCACAGCGGTGCTTATCGCCATCACGGGGTATTTGTGGTGGCGGTCTAGCAGCGAGCCAAAGGGCACCCCGGCGACGGCCACCAGCAACATATAGCTGCCTGCTAACAAGGCGGACACCATGACGGAGCGGGATTCAAGGTAGACCCAAAAATTGAGCGAAAACCACAAGAAACTGGTGGCCAGGTGCGCAAGGAAGGTGTTGAGTACCAAGCGATGAAACATGCGGGGGTGTGCTGCGGGGTGAGTCATCGGATCCTGTAAGACGAGTCAGCTAAGAAGACCCATGAGCCTACCTAAGCTGGCAAGAGGCGCCAATCACGGCGTCGTTACCGCAATCTGGTGATGAAGTCGGCGGGCTCATTGAGGATTGGGTAGCGTTGCGACAGTTCAGCCATGGCGCCTTGATCGGGAAGGAACTCCGATGAACCACACCATTGCTCTCACAGGAGTGACCGGGAAGCTAGGTGGAGCAGTAGCTGCCCAGTTAGGCGATATGGCACACCGGCTGCGCTTGTTGGTTCGTGACCCAAGCAGGGCTGCTCACCTCGCTGGCCACCTGGTCACCACCTCCTACGACTCCCCTGCTGCGCTCGATGCGCTCACCGGGGTTGATCTGCTGTTCATGGTCTCAGCTGGCGAAAGCCCCCATCGGGTTGAGACCCATCGCCGTTTTATCGAGGCGGCTCGGCAGGCTGGGGTTGGGCATGTGATCTACACCTCCTTCTTGGGGGCCGCCCCGGATTCGACGTTCACCCTGGCACGAGACCATTGGCACACCGAACAACTGCTGCGGTCCTCCGGGATGGGGTGGACCTTCTTGCGGGATTCCTTCTACCTCGAGTTCCTCCCTCAATTGGTGGGTGACGACGGCGTCATCCGTGGTCCAGCCGGTTCAGGCAGGGTGGGTGCGGTGTCCCGTCAGGACGTGGCCCGCGTGGTCGCGGCGGTACTTCGCGATCCGCAATCTCATCGCGGGCATACCTATGACCTGACTGGCCCCCAAACCTTGTCTATGGCGCAGGTGGCTGGCACGATCACTGAGATTACGGGTCGCCCTACCAGCTATGTCGATGAAACCGTGGAACAGGCTTGGGCTTCCCGAGCCCACTTCGGAGCTCAGTCATGGCAGGTTGACGCGTGGATCTCGACATATACCGCTATTGCCTCGGGAGAACTCAATGTGTTGAGTGACACGGTGGCTCAGCTGACCGGGAGAACCCCACTGAGTCTGGCTGAGGTGCTTCGCCTAGATTAGGGATATGAGTTCTCCCCTGATCAAGGTGACGGCACTGGCTGAGCTTCTCATCAGCGGTGAGGTCACGGTGCTCGACATCCGTTATGCCGGCCCCGGTAGTGCATCCGGATATGGGGATTTCCTGGCTGGGCATATCCCGGGTGCCTGCTTCGTTGACCTGGATAAGTCCCTGGCCGATAGCCCGGCCAGCCCCGGTGGCCGTCATCCACTACCCCAGACTCAGGTCTTCGCCCAAGCCATGCGACGCGCTGGGGTGCGGACCGGCCAACCTGTGGTGGTCTACGACGATTGGTCCTCGATCGCGGCCGCTAGGGCATGGTGGTTGCTCCGATACCACGGCCATCAGCAGGTCTACGTTCTTGACGGCGGCTGGCGGGCCTGGCGGGACTCAGGTCTGGATGTTGCCACGGGCGAATCGCACGTGCAGCCGGGAGATTTTGAACCAGGCGAGCCCCTTGTGGAAGCCATCAATGCCAACCAGGCCCAGGCTCTGGCCAAAACCGGGGTGCTGCTCGATGCCCGTCCCGCAAACCGATTTCGAGGTGAGGACGAGAACGTCGATCCGGTAGCGGGTCATATCCCCGGGGCGCGGTCACTGCCAGCACTAGATTTGGTAGCTGCCGACGGCACCCTGCTGAAGGTTGAGCAGCTCCGGGCCAGTTTCGCTGCTGTAGGTGCCAGTGGCTGCGATATTGGGGTGTATTGTGGCTCAGGAATCCAGGCCTCCCAGGTAGCTTTAGCGGCCACCGTCGCGGGGCTGCCCACACCAAAACTCTATCCCGGATCCTGGAGCGACTGGATCACTGATCCCGCCCGCCCCATCGCGACGGGTTAGCGCCGGTTCTTGTGTTTTTCTCTGGGCCGGATCTCGATGTGGATCGGTGAGCCGACGAATCCAAATTCTTCTCGAAGTCTCCGCTCGATGAAACGGACATAGGTGGCGTCGAGTTGCCCGGTAGTGAACAACGCGAAGGTGGGTGGGCAGCTCTGGGCCTGAGTACCAAACAGGATGCGGGGCTGCTTGCCGCCGCGAACTGGATGCGGATGGGAGGCAGACAGCCGCCCCAGGAAGCTGTTGAGTTTCCCGGTCGAGATGCGGGTCTGCCAGCCCTCGGCCGCAGCCTCAATGGCCTTGGCCATCTTGTCGACATTTCGCCCGGTTAGGGCAGAGATATTGACTCGGGGTGCCCAGGCAAAGGCCACCAGGTCACGCTCAATCTCTCGTTCCAGATATCGGCGACGTTCATCATCGGTGAGATCCCACTTATTGAAGGCAATCACTAGGCCGCGCCCGGTCTGTTCCACATTAGTCAGGATGCGCAGATCCTGGTCGGTGATTGGCTCGGCTGCGTCGATCACCACCACACAGACCTCCGCACGCTCAATGGCGGTTTGGGTGCGCAGACTGGCGTAGTACTCGTGGCCGGAGGCCTCCTTGACCCGTCGCCTAATCCCGGCGGTATCGATGAGTCGGTAAACCTGACCGGCGATCTCCACCATTTCGTCGACGGGATCTACCGTTGTGCCTGAGATATCGGAGACGACTACCCGCTGCTGCTGGGCCAGCTTATTCAGTAGCGAGGATTTACCGACATTGGGTTTACCGACGATGGCTACTCGACGTGGGCCACCGATCTCCTCGAAGCGTTCTTTCGGAGCCTGAGGTAGCACCATCAACAACGCGTCCAACAGATCCCCCGAGCCTCGGCCATGCATCGCAGAGACCGGGTAAGGCTCCCCTAATCCAAGATTCCACATGGTCGCTGCCATCGCCTCGTGACGCTGATCATCAACCTTGTTAGCTGCCAGGATCACCGGTTTCTTGGAGCGGCGTAGCACCCGCACTACTGCTTCGTCCTCGTCAAGGGTGCCGACGGTGGCATCCACGACGAACAACACCGCATCAGCCATGGTGATAGCCAACTCGGCCTGTTCGGCGATCTGCTGGGCCATGCCTTGAGCGTCCGAGACCCAGCCGCCGGTGTCGACGAGGACGAACTCGCGGCCATTCCAGTTGGCGTCGTAGGACACCCGGTCCCGGGTCACCCCTGGGACGTCCTGGACCACTGCCTCCCGGCGCCCAATGATACGGTTGACCAACGTGGATTTGCCGACGTTGGGTCGCCCCACCACGGCCACCACCGGCTTGATCTGGGTTTCCTCGGACACTGTGCGCCTCCTCAAGTCAGCCTCCTATCCTATAAGGCGATACCCGCTGCGAGGTACACGCCGCGAGGACCTCGATCGAGTGATAGCGGCCCGAGCTCGCGCTTTCGCTGCCAGGTCAGCGCGGCCGAGCCGTGAACTGTGCTGGCAAACGGCCACGACCATCGCCGCCGAGGTTGAGTGGCTTGCTCGATCGCTTAGAGATGGCTGCGGTCCCTTGTCGACGGTGCCGACCGATGTCCTGCCGACACGGCCTCTCAACAGCTGGGACCCCTTGGGGCGGTGCCACCTGATATCGGTGAGAAGGCTGAGGCGCGCTGCTAGCCGACTCCTTCCGTGACAGCCTGGGAAGGCTAGATTGACAAGATCCGCGCTGGATCCAGTACCAGCGGCTTGAATAGTTTTGGTGGCCGTTGCATCCACGAATCCCAGGGTGCCCACGACCTGGCCCACATCCCTATCGACCTAGCCCGACTAGGCATGTTCTGTGCGAAGCAAGGTTATGGGCAGCTACAAGCAGCCTTAGTTGCTGAGGATCGGCTCAAGGAATTGCTGGCTCACATGAGTTCCCTAGCGGCGGCTGGTCAACACCCCGGCAGCTAGATCGGCTGTGTGGCCACAGGATTAGCTGGTCACGTTGACGAGGACGTGGAAGGCCGGTTCCTCGTAGGGGTGGGCTTGGCGGAGAGCTGCGACGACGGTTTCCCGCAGGCTGCGCGGGAAGGTCAACTCCACCCGGTTCTCGGCCACTAGTTCCAGGTTGCCGACCGCCCCAATCGTCGGGTTCGCGCCGGTCAAGGGACGGAACTGACCAACACCAGGAGCTACGAAGGCACAGGAGTCGTAGTTGCCGATCTGACCAGCGCCCACCGCAAACAGAGCGTCGAGCACCTCGTCGGTGTCCGCGATGGGCACATAGAACACGAGAACGTCGAGGGGCTCACTCATCCTCGGGCACCAAACTCAATACCAGGGCGACCACCTCGTCGAGATCCATGTGGGTGGAATCGATGGTGGTGACCCCGTCGGCGGCCACTGTGAAATTAGAGACGGTGGAGTCGTCACGATCACGTCGCACGATGGAGTCGGTGACCTGAGCTTGATCGGCTCGCTCCCCCAGCTCGGCTGATCGGCGTGCAATCCGCGCCTCGGCATCAGCTGTGAGCAGAATTCGCACCTGAGCTTCTGGGGCGACGACGGTGGTGATGTCTCGGCCCTCCACCACAATCCGACGATTGTGCTGGGCGATGATCTGTCGCATCCGGTCGATGAGCAGGCGCCTAACCTCCGGTACGGTCGCCACTACTGAGACGACGGTGGAGGTTTCCGGATCCCTGATCTCTGAGGTCACGTCGCGGCCGTTGATGGTCACGCGCGGCTGGTCGGGGTCGGTTGCAATCCGCAGGTCTGCTTCCGCAACCATCCTCATGATTGCCTCACGATCCTGTGGATCCAGTTCAAGCCTGCGATACTCGCAGGCCACCGCCCGGTACATCGCGCCAGTGTCGAGATAACCCAACTTCAGCTGTTTGGCTATCCGTTTCGCGGTCGACGACTTACCTACGCCGCTAGGCCCATCCATCGCAATGACGAGTTCTGCCATCATCCCTCCCGATCCAGCCAGGCCTTCCAACCCCGCTGATCCAATTGTTCTCGGAATACCTCAGCCTGTGGTCGCTCCACGGAAATTGATAGGTAACCCACCTCTCGGACCACGTCGTGGTGTAGCTCAAAGTCCTCAACGTTGAAACCGAAGTCGCCCACATCGGTGAAGAGCCGGGTCAGCGCGCGCGGCTCATCCGGAATCTCGACCGTGACCACCGCCACGTCCTTTGGCTGTTGCCCATGTTTGCCCCGTAATGCCTGGGCACCGTGCTGGCCCAGCCGCAAAAAAGCCTCCAGCTCCTCGCCCTGATCCAGCACCCCAATGAGATAGGACAAATCAGCCGCCACTTCCGTCAACTCCTTGCGGATAGCGGGTGCGTTGTGGGTGATGATCTGCCGCCACATCACCGGATCTGAGCCAGCGATCCGGGTGACATCACGGATCCCTTGGCCAGCCAACCGCAGGTTCTCCCCAGGAATCCCTCGAAGATGGGAGGCGGTGAGAATGCTCATCAAATGTGGCACATGGCTGACCTGTGCGACGGCCTCATCGTGGTGTTCGGGATCGAGTTCGACGACCACCGAGCCAGCCATATGGGCCAGCTCCCGGATCCGATCCACATCCCTGGGATCGTTCCCGGGGTGTGGGGTGATCACCCAGGTGCGGTCTTCGAATAGCGTCGCTGAGGCTGTTAACGGGCCGCTGAACTGGGATCCTGCCATCGGGTGGCTCGGCACATAGCGGTCGGCATGGGGGCTGGTCGCTGCGACCGCCGAGGCGATGGTGGATTTAATGGAGCCAACATCGGTAACCACCGCATCTGGGTAGCGTTCCAATGCCTTGACCACCACCTGGGTGATCGTCGTTGGCGGTGAGGCCACCACCACGACATCGACCGGGTCGTTGCCGGTGGCCACCCTGCCCGCACCCAATCCGGCCGCTACCTTCGCATGGGAGGGGTTGAGATCAGCTAGCGCTACATCAGCCCCCGCTCTCGTCAACGCCATGCCGAGGGAGGAGCCAACCAGGCCAGCACCGATAATCAACACCCTCATGAAGGCTCCGGCATATTCAATGGTCGTGGCCCCTGATAGTCGGGGCCATAGGCTCCGGGAGCGGGACGACGTTTCCGCATCGGGGCCTTCACCCCGGGAGCCAGGCGGCGCGAGAACACTAAGAATCCGGTATGTCCGCTGGTGCCGTGGCCGGGGCGAATCGCCAGCCCTTCGGCATGCCAATCGCGCACCATCGTTTCGGTGGCTGTCGGTTCGGTGAATCCGCCATGGGCGCGGAAGGTGTCCATCACCCGGCCAAGCTGGGTGCTGGTGGCCACATAACAACAGATCACCCCGCCAGGGATCAGCCGCTCCCCCACTGCCTCAATACACTCCCACGGTGCCAGCATGTCCAAGATTGCCCGGTCGATAGGCTCATCCCGGATTACCTCGACAAGGTCACCGACGGTGAGTTCCCAGGCCGGGTGTTCACCAGCGATAAAGGTTTCCACATTTTTGCGTGCCACATCGGCGAACTGCTGTCGCCGTTCATAGGAGTACAGCTTGCCTTCCACCCCAATGGCACGCAGCAAGGCCAGCGATAACGCCCCGGAGCCAACGCCAGCTTCGAGCACCCGAGCACCGGGGAAAATATCGGTCCACATGAGGATCTGGGCGGCGTCCTTGGGATAGATCACCGCCGCATCCCGGGGCATGGACACCATGAATTCGTTGAGAAGTGGCCGCAGCACGAGATATTCGGTGCCACCAACAGAACGAATGGTCACCCCCTCAGGACCGCCAATCAGGTCATCGTGGCTGACCGCCCCCTTGGTGGTGTGCCACACCGACCCGGGGGTCAACACGATGGACTTCCGGCGACCCTTCGGATCAGTCAGGGTCACACGCTCCCCCGCTTGTAAGGGGCCGTTCCTCACCCCAGACAGATTCACCACTGGCTCCTCCAGATTTCACATAGTTCCTGCCAGGTGCAGCCTTCAAGGCCGCCTTCACGCAGTACCCGCCGGGCTGCAGGCTCCGGCTTTCCCAGTCGCGGCACTGCCAACACCACAGCACCAGCGGCATTAGCGGCCTGGGTGCCGGGGACGGAGTCCTCGATCACGATCACTTCATGGGGCTGCAGCCCTAGCCTGCTGATGGCCTGCTGATAGCCCTCGGGATCAGGTTTCGGAGCAGATACGGCATCGCCGTCGACAATGAACTCGAACTCCGGTAGCACCGACGCCACGACGCTCATGATCTGCCGGTTACTTGCAGTGACCATCGCGCACCGCACCGCCTGGGTATGAAGCTCAGCCAGCAATTCCCGGGCTCCTGGGAGCCACGGGATTTCACCGGCAGCGAAGCGGGCGCAGATCCGCTCATGAAGTTCTGCATGGACCGCCTCGGTTGTGGTTCGATCCCCTGAGGCGGCAGCGATGCGTTGGGCGGTGGTCCAGGCCGGCTCCCCAATGTGGCCTGCTAGTTCCTCATCACTCCAGGTGACACCGAACCGAGACAAGATATCGAGTTCGTGTTCATGCCACATTGGTTCGGAGTCCACCAGGGTGCCGTCGAAATCCCAGATGACAGCCTTGGGTTCGTGGTTGGCCATGGCATCACCTTAGGTGGCGTTGAAATACTTCGCTTGGGGGTGGTGGACCACTATCGCATCGGTGGACTGCTCAGGATGTAGCTGCAGTTCCTCAGACAACTCCACACCGATTCGCTGCGGCTCCAGCAGGGCCACCAATTTGCGCCGGTCCTCCATATTCGGGCAGGCGGGATAGCCGAAGGAGTACCGCGACCCGCGATAGGCCTGATCCTTGATGGCCGCATCGACATCACCATCGTCAGCAGCCAATCCCAGTTCCTCACGCACCCGGGCATGCCACAACTCCGCCAAGGCCTCGGTGAGCTGAACCGAAAGGCCGTGAAGTTCCAGGTATTCCCGATAGGAATTGGCCTTGAACAGTCGCTGCGCCCCATCGGCGACAGCCTGACCCATGGTCACCAACTGCATAGCTAATACATCGGGGCCGAGCTTGGCTGCCTCATCGGCATCCCGGAAGAAATCGGCTAAGCACAGCCGCGAGTCTCGTCGTTGCCGGGGGAAATCAAACCGGGTCAGTTCCCGGCTCGGGTCCTGGGGGTCCCCGACGATCAAAGTATTGCCGTGGCTGTGGACGGGGAAATACCCGTAGACGACGGAGAAATTCGCCAGCTGCTCGGTGGTGATCCGGTCCAGCCACATCCGCAGTCTCGGCAAGCCCTCGGTCTCGACCAGTTCCTCATAGCTTGGCCCCTCTTTGCCTGGTTTGAGACCCCACTGGCCCAAGAAAGTGGCCCGGTGATCCAGCCAGGCCGCGACATCAGCCACCGGCACCCCTTTGACCACCCGGGTTCCCCAGAATGGGGGGGTTGGCACGGCTACCGCTCGGGAGATGTCCTCAGAGCGGCGAGTATCGATCTGATCCGATTCCTCGACCACCACCTTCTGGAACCGACGCTTACGCGGCTCAGGCAGAGCAGCTCCAGGAACCCCCTGCTTGACAGCCATAACCGCATCCATCAGCGCAAGCCCTTCAAAGGCGTCGCGGGCGTAGCGAACCTCACCATCAAATAGGTCATTCAGGTCATGCTCGACGAAGGTACGGGTCAGTGCCGCACCGCCCAGCAGCACCGGGTATTTCTGGGCCAGCCCCAACCGGTTCAACTCCGCGAGATTGTCCTTCATCACCAAGGTGGACTTCACCAGCAACCCAGACATGCCGATCGCATCGGCACCGTGCTCCTCTGCGGCATCGATGATGGCCTGGATTGGCTGTTTGATGCCGATATTGATCACCGTGTAGCCGTTGTTACTGACGATGATGTCGACGAGGTTCTTCCCGATATCGTGCACATCTCCTCGGACGGTAGCCAGCACCAAGGTGCCCTTACCCGAACCCGCCACCTTGTCCATATGGGGTTCCAGATAGGCGACTGCGGATTTCATCACCTCAGCGGATTGCAGCACAAATGGCAGCTGCATCGCACCCGAGCCAAAGAGTTCACCGACAACTTTCATCCCGGCCAAGAGGTCGTCGTTGATGATGTCGAGGGCAGGTTTGGTTGCCAGTGCCTCATCCAGGTCTTCGTCCAGTCCCTTTGCTTCGCCGTCGATGATCCGTCTTTTGAGACGCTCCGGAAGTGGCAGCGCAGCCAGTTCAGCAGCCCGGGTGGCGCGCACAGAGGCTGCGGTGACGCCCTCAAAGAGCTCAAGGTAGCTGGTCAGTGGATCGTAGCCTTCGCTGCGTCGATCCCACACAAGGTCCAGGGCCACTTCTCGTTGTTTGGCCGGGATCCGCTCCATGGGCAGGATCTTCGCGGAATGGACGATGGCGGAGTCCAGCCCGGCAGCCACGCACTCGTGTAGGAAGACCGAGTTCAGCACCATCCGGGCAGCGGGGTTGAGACCAAAGGAGACATTTGAGACCCCTAGTGTGGTGCGCACCCCAGGGTAGCGACGCTTCAGTTCGCGAATGGCCTCAATGGTTTCGATGGCGTCGCGACGGGTCTCCTCCTGGCCGGTGGCGATGGGGAAGGTCAAGCAGTCGACGAGGATATCGCCTACATCCATGCCCCAGCTGCCCGTCAATTCATCAATGAGCCGAGAGGCGACCCGCACTTTCCACTCAGCGGTACGGGCCTGACCCTGTTCGTCGATGGTTAAGGCGACCACTGCCGCGCCGTGTTCGGCAACGAGCGGCATGATCTTTGCGAACCGCGAATCCGGTCCATCCCCGTCCTCATAGTTGACAGAGTTGATGATGCAGCGCCCAGCTAGCTTCTCCAGACCAGCGGCGAGTACCTGTGGTTCGGTTGAATCCAGCACGATGGGCAACGTCACGGCGGTGGCCAGCCGACCCGCCAATTCGGTCATATCGGCGGATCCATCACGACCGACATAGTCGACACACAGATCAAGGACGTGGGCGCCATCTCGGGCTTGGCCTTTAGCGATGTCGACGCACTCATCGACATTGCCGGCCAGCATGGCCTCGCGGAAGGCCTTGGAGCCGTTGGCATTGGTGCGCTCTCCGATATTGAGATAGGCCAAGTCCTGGTGGAATGGCACCTCCACATAGAGCGAGGAACAGGTGCGTTCTGCCGAGACTTCACGGCTGGGAACCTCACGGCCGGAGAATCGTTCGGCCAACAACCGGATGTGCTCGGGCGTGGTGCCGCAGCAACCACCGATGACGGCCAGTCCGTAGTCGCTGAGGAAGCTTTCCAATGCGGCTGCCATGGGTTCAGGACCCAGCGGGTAGATCGCGCCTTCAGGGGTGAGTTCTGGCAATCCGGCATTGGGCATCGCACCAATCCCACACCGAGTGTTACGTGCCAGGTAGCGCAGATGTTCGCTCATCTCTGCCGGGCCGGTGGCACAGTTGAGGCCGATGACATCGACGCCGAGGGCTTCTAAGCTGCTGCGGGCAGCACCGATCTCGGTGCCCAACAACATCGTGCCGGTGGTCTCCACGGTGACGTTGACCAGGATCGGCAGGTCCACTGCCAGCCGTGCGCGTGCCCGCTTGGCGGCAATGACAGCCGCCTTGGCTTGCAACAGATCTTGGCAGGTTTCGATTTGGACGGCATCAATGCCGCCAGCGATCATCGCCTCTACTTGCGCTTGATAGGCGTCGCGGATTTCTGCGAAGCTCACATGGCCGAGGCTCGGCAGTTTAGTGCCGGGGCCCATCGAGCCCAGCACGAATCGTGGCTTGTCGGTGAACTCATCGGCGACCTCACGCGCGATGCGGGCACCCGCTTCAGCCAACTCGGCAAGCCGATCCACGATGCCGTACTCGGCTAGGGCAGCCAGATTGGTGCCAAATGTGTTGGTTTCAATGCAATCAGATCCGGCCTTGAGATAGGCCCGATGGACATCAGCAACGACATCAGCCCGAGTGAGGTTGAGCACCTCATTACAGCCCTCAAGTCCCTGGAAGTCCCGCTCCACGTCGAGATCACCTTGGGCCTGCAGCATCGTGCCCATCGCCCCATCGGCGACGAGAACACGAGAATGCAGAAAATCACGCAGGGTAGTCACGACGGGTCATCCTACCCGCGGTTGACCCACTCCTCGATAAGCTGCCGTGCCAGCGAGATAGGCCCAGGCAGCAGGATTTCTCTGGCTGCGACGGCTCGTTGGAATTCATGGCGGGAAAAGAACCGGCCCCAGGTCAATTCGTTGCCATCAACCTGAGGTTGTCCAGCCTCGACTCTGGCTCGAAAACCAAGCATGAGAGAGCGAGGAAAGGGCCAAGGTTGGGAGTAGGCGAATTCAAGACTGTCAATCTGTAATCCGGTTTCCTCCGCGATTTCTCGGTAACAAGCTTGCTCTGCTGACTCCCCCGCCTCAACGAAACCAGCCTGGATGGAGACCCGGCCCTGCACCCACGCCGAGTTATGGGTGAGCAGCAGCCGATCCTGGGAATCAGTCACCGCAACGATGACAGCGGGATCGGTTCGGGGAAAATCCTCAGCCCCACAGCTGAGGCAGCGACGAGACAGCCCAGCTGCTTGGATAACGGTCGCCTGACCGCAGCTTAAGCAACTGGGATTGGTGTCGTGCCATTCGAACAGGGCGGTGGCCATCATTGCCAGCTGGGTATCTGCCGCATCCAAGCTCGCATACCGGAGATCCTGGCCCTGGTGCGAAACTCGACGCGCCCACCACACCGTCGTACCGACACGCCCCAGGAGCAGATCCTCTGGCCGACGAGCACCAGTAACTGGCACTGCCGCAAGCTTCCCGTCGCTTATCGGAATACCACCATCGTCTCCGAGTTCACATAGTCGGGAGCAGGACGAGGCGGCGAGGCGATCCAGGGCTGACTCGTCGCCGCGGATCTCATAAAGCCGATCAATCTTGCTGGGCTGGTTCCACTGATTCACGTGATGAGACTAGCGCGGCATCCCGCAAGCCACTGCGCCACAGAAACCAGAACACGCATAAGGTGGCCACCCCTGCGGCCACCGCCCACCATGGGAAACGAGGCAACTGCGAATCCGACAACGCGTCTTCAGCGATCTCGCTGGGGGTTGGTTCGATTCGGACCCCAGTCACCAGGATGCGGTGAGTGTTGATTCCTAGCGGGGTGCAGGTCACCAAGGTCATGAGGTCGCGTCCCTGCTGGGGGTACAGCGCCTCTTGTTCCTCAGGGGCTACCACCTGGGTGCTTTCCACCTCGTAGGCCAGTACCTGTCCTTGAACCTCAATGCTGAATACATCGCCAGGACCTAATTGGTCGAGGTTGGTGAACATCGTCGCCTCGGCTAACCCCCGGTGGGCGGTCACCACCGCGTGGGTGGATTCTCCCCCCACGGGCAAGGAGGTACCGTGCAGGTGTCCAGCCCCACGCAGCAGCGTCTCATCATCGGTGCCGTGGTAGATCGGCATATCGACATCGATGCGGGGAATGCGGATCCGGGCCATCACCTCACCGGGGCCCATGAGGACCTGGTAGTAGCCATCGGGAACTGACTCGGTTGCGCTATGGGGCACATTGCTGTTCGAGGCGACGATGGCTCCCGAACTGAGTTTGGTGTTGTACTCCTGGGCGGCAAGAAATTCTTGACTGGGTTGGTTGTCTGCCTCGGCTGCCGCTTGATTGCGCCGCATCTGCGAGTTGTAAGCCGCAAGCAGTTGGGATTGCTGATACTGGGATAGCCATGAGGCGGCTGGAGTGTAGGTGAGCAGCACGATCCCCGCCAGCGCGCACAGCGCCGCTAGCCAGGTGATGGCTCGAGGACGCCAGCCTCGCCGGCGGGGATCATCGCTCATCGGGTCAGTGCTTAGGCTTCCGAGCGCTGAGGCGTCCCGCGATCATGATCGCAGCACCTACAAGCAGCAACACCAGGCCACCGGAGATCAGCGCGACCTGACCGATTCCACCGGTCAACGGCAGCTGCGGAACGGACTGCTTGGTATTGGCCACAGCCTTGAAGTTGGTGCCATCGGTGGTCACATCCTGCGGCACCACAGTCGTGCCGGCTACCACGGTCACCGCTTGTGGGGTGGCATCCAGGGCGTAACCCACCGGCGGGGTGGTCTCAACCAGGTAGTAGGTGCCTGGACGCAGAACTGGAACCACGATGCGTCCTTGGGCGTCTGTGGTGAGATTGGTCTCAACCTCGGTGGTGCAGTCCTGCTCGACACAGAGCTTGAAGACTGCCCCGGTCAGGGTTCCCTTATTGGCTTGGTCGAACTTCGAGACCGTGAGCTGTCCCCAGGTCGTGGTGGCCTCAGTCGCGGTCTGGGTGACGCCATTGATGGTCACCGATGCGGTGTTGGTGAACACTCCTTGGTTGGCTTGGGCGACATCGGTGACATCAGTGATGATGGTCATCACGACCTGCTGGCCACCGGCGGCTTGCAGCTTGGCGATCCCGGAGGTGGTGAAGGTACACACCACGACTGTGGTGCAGGTGTAGTCGGCCGGATCCAAGGTGCCGCCACCGCTGAGTGCCAAGGTGGTGCTGACATGGGTGAGCCCCGCAGGGATCGTGTCTTGCAGGGAATAGGCGGTGATGGGCTGGCCTTCCCCGCCGGGCGGCACATCGGCGGTAATGGTCCACTTGACTCCTTGGCCTTTGTAACCAGCCTGGGTGACGTCGTCAGTGACCTGCTTGGTGATTTGCGCCACGGAGTTCTTCGGGTAGACGTGAACGTCGTAGTTCCAGGCATTGTTGGTGTTGTAGGGCAGGGTCACCAGGAAGGGTTTGCTGGCCAGCACGACACCCGTTTGGGGGTTACCCAGGTCCGTCTCAACCACTAGGTACAGACCAAGATCCAGGTTGTTCCAGCTCGCCACACCCTGACCTGCGGTAACCTGCGCCGAGACCTGCGTGGAGGTGTGCCCACCGACGGTGGTGCCAGTTTCGGGGGCCGTGAGCCCCTGGATGGCAGTCCAGCCATCATTGGTGGTCAAATCGATGCCGTCCACCTTGTAGAGCGTGAAGGTCACGCCATTGAGTGGCGTGCACGCATTACCCTGGTCGGCACCGGATGCTGGTTGACCAGGGGTGTTGCCCTGCACACATTTGTGGACAGTCAACGTTGCTTTGCGTGCTGGATCGATATTTGATGAGTCGGCATGGGCCGGCGCGATGAATCCGATTACCCCCATCGCTACGGCCGCTGTGATGACGGCCAGGCGTCTGCCTAATCGGGTCAGTGTTGACATCTCATTCCCTCCATAGTGGTTTTAGGCCTCATGGCCACGGTCCTTGCGTCGACGAAGAACCGCTAGAGCCCCCGCAAGGGCCAAGAATCCAACTCCCCCCAAGAGGAGTACATCGCTGGGGGTGCCCCCGGTCAGTGGTAGGACGGGCACCGGCATCCGGGTGTTAACAAATGGGTTCGTCACATTCACAGCTAGCTGTTGTGCGTTCACGGTGACGGACTCCACCCGTGTTGAAAGATAGAAACCAACAGGCGCTCGCTGTTCCTGTAGTCGCCATTGGCCCCAGTTCAACCCCGTAACCCGGAATGCGCCGGGCTGAGGGTCCTGGTCAATCATGGCGGCGCAGCTGCCAGCTGAGGTGCAGTCCTCGATATCGGTGATCTGCGTCCCATCAGTGTGGGTCAACTGCCACACGGAACCGCTCAGCAAATTCCCGGTGCCATCTTCCACCTTCGTCCAAGACAGCGAACCGGGTTTCCGGTTGTTGGTAAGAGCCCCAAGGTCCATATCGAGGTTCGGGTTGCGTGGATCAATGGTGATCTGGTGCTGGGTGGTGTCAAGCTCATAGCCTTCAGGAGCTGTTGTCTCCTGCAAGGTAGCGGGATCCCAGGTCAGATTCTGCACTTCGAAATACCCAGCTGCTGGGTCCAAATCTGGTCCGGCACAGGGGGCTTGGACACAGTCGCTGACAGCGATATCGACAGCGCCAGAACGCAACAACCAGGTGCTGCCTCCCAGCACTGACTGGTCCACCGCATCGATCTTGCGCCATCGCAGCTTCAACGGTTGATCCTGGTTGATCAGCGTCACGATATCCCCGGCCCTGCCGGTGATATCGGCATTGGTAAGGGTGTAGGCCTTGAGCAGCGAGGCAGAAGCGTTCTCAGAGAAGGTGAACTGCTCGCCTATCGGCACGACGAAGGTATTTGAGCTGGTAGCCGCTGCGGCTCCGGGGACCTCACGAAGGTTGTCAGTGGCTTCACCCCCGAAATTGCCGTGAACGCGAAGGGTCCACGCGTCTTCGGCGGGTGAGGGGTTGTAGGAGCTTTGGAAGGATTTCAACACCGTCATCAACCCGAATTCGTGACGCGCGCACTGCACCCCGGTAGGGATATCTATGCTGTCACTGCCCACATTGGTGCATTCAGGATTTGCTGGCAGATTATCGACGGTGGGCTGCCCCCAAGCGACATTGGACAGGAGCCGATCGCCACCTAGTTTCAGGGTCATTTGATAGGTGAAGACTAGGGTTTCACCGGGAGCAAGGCTTCCAGTCCACATCACCCCTTGGCGGTTATTCCAATACCCTAATCTCCCCCGGTTGGTGCCATTGACACTCCAGGTGGAGATCCATTTCAGATCGGCATCGTCAAGGCTCGCGCTGTAGTTATCGATCAGACGGGCACTGGGCAGAGTCGCAGAACCGGTGTTGGTCATGGTCACGGTATAGGTGACGGTATCCCCAACCTTCTTTTGGCCCACCAAGGCATCGGAGGTTTTGGTGACTGTCAGGGCAGGTGCTGTGATCTTGATGCCATAGTCCTCGACCTCACCAGTGACGGTAATCCCGGTGGCGTAGTCCAACTCATTGCTGGAGCTAGCGGCCCGCAATCGCAGGTAGCTGTCTCCTGGGGTGGCATCGCTAGGAACATTCCAAATCAGAGTGGCCTGCCCCCCCTGACAGGCCACTGCCGCTGATACCTCGTCATTGTCGAAAACACCATTGATATCCCAGTCGAGCCAGCCACGCACATAACCGCTGCCAGTACAGGCAACTGTCTGTTGCGCTGTGGTGGTGCGCCCAGGAACTATCTGAAACTGTGGAGTGCCACTGAGGGCATCTTCATCGTCAAAGGATGCGCTGGATATCGCGGCATCGTCGCTCGTGCCATTACCCGCTGCCGGATAGACAGGTTCGGAATCGATGGTGCTACCCAGCATGATGTCGGGTGGGTTCATCACCGACAATTCGGTGGCCATAAGATCTGTGGGGCTACTGCCCAGCCCGGTACCGCTCCAGGTGGTGACGAATCGGGAAGCGGCTGCCCCATAGCTGGTGGGTGCGTCGCCATAGTCGAGGTTGATGATGGCACCGACGGCGGCTGCTCCCAAGCCCTGTCCTCTGACAGTGATCGTGGCTTCGCTGGTGCCGTTTGCCAACATCACGGGAGTCGGCCCGGCTGCGCAGGGGCGGCCGATCGGAGTCACCCGCAGTTTATGAACTCCGGCTGAGGTCGTAACGACTCCTTGAGTGCTGGAGGTACATTCGGAACTGCGGTGGCGATCAATGATATGGAAGCGGGTCTGTTGCGGGGCTTCAACCTCAATGAACTCGGTGGCGGAACCGCCAACAGCCGGGTCGCTGGTCTCAGCATCGGCGATTACCAAACCACTAACCGGCAGATCGACACCCTGCGCGGCTAGCCCGGGGCCGGTGAGTTTCGCAGTACATGAGACCCTAAACCTCACCTGCTGGCCGTCTCGGGAGTTTCCCACGCCAGAGACCATGGTGTTGCGGGTTCCGACACCGCCACGGTAATACATATTGTCAAGACCGTCGCGGGTGTAGCTGCCCGCCCGATAGGCACGCATCGGCAATGTAGTGTCGTTGTATCCGGTTCCGGAGGTCGGCTGCCCCACTGTGCAGGTCAAGGTCAAGGTGCTACCGCCGACTTGGGTGGTCGCGGTGCGGGTTAATCCAGCGCTTGGGATTCGGCTGTTGTTGGTTCCCCATTCCGCCCAGATGATGCTGCCGAGGTATCGGCCTTCCCCACCGGTGGCGTAGTCAGCGTGCGCCAAGGGGGCTGTCACAATCCCCACGGCTGTGAGGATGGCAAGCAGCAACACCATGCCACACCGCTGGGCAAACCGCATACTCCTCCTCCGTTATCGCGACGACACTATGACCAGCATTGATCCATGTCAACCGATCGGCTAGATCCTGGTTAATAGTTAGCTATCCTTCGGCGGTTATTAGAATGGCCACCATGCGTGACTTCGACCCTGCACAGCTGACCAATCCGGCCGTCGTCATCGCATTCTCCGGGTGGAACGACGCAGCCAACGCAGCCAGCGATGCCTTGCGCCGAGTCTTGGAGAACTTCGATTCGGTTCAGATCGACAGCATCGATGATGAGCGATACTTCGATTTCCAGATCACCCGGCCAGTGCTGCGGCGATCCGCGGACGGCCCCTGGATTTCTTGGCCCCAGCTGATCATCCATCACGTTCCCTGCCCGGAGCGAGACCTCATCGTCGTCCTCGGTCCCGAACCCAGCCTGCTATGGCGCAGCTTCACAACCGACCTCATTGATCGGTTGGCCAGCTACCAACCCGAGGTGGTCATCCTGTTGGGAGCGATGCTCTCCGATACCGCCCACACCCGACCGCTACCAGTGGCGATGTCGACCTACCATCAAGAGTTGCGTAGCCGCCTAGCCATCCAAGACCTCAACTATGAAGGGCCAACGGGAATCACCGGTATCGTCAATCAGATGTTGATCGGGGCGGGCTTTCCCAGTGCATCAATGTGGGTCTCCATCCCCCACTATGTGGGCAGTTCCCCCAGCCCGAAGGCGCAACTAGCACTCCTGGAGCGCCTCGAACAGGTCCTCGAGATTAAGCTCCAGGCTGACCAGCTGAGCGAGGAGGCGGCCGAGTGGGTTAATGCTGTCGACGCATTGAGCCAAGACAATCCGGAGGTCGCTGACTACATTGAGCAACTTGAGCAAGCTCAAGATGCCCTGGATGTCTCTGGAGTCACCGCCGATTCGTTAGCAGCCGAGTTTGAACGCTACCTACGCGATTTAGGCTAATGACTGCTGCGGCAGCCAGCCAACGCTTGTTGCCGCAGCTGCTCCACCATCAGGTTCGGATCCGCTGCATTGTAGACAGCAGAACCTGCCACGAAGGTATCTGCGCCAGCTTCAGCGCAACGTTCGATGGTCGTCATCGAGACCCCGCCATCAACCTGAAGCCAGATCGGACGATCCCCGATCAGTTGGCGGGTGCGTCGGATCTTTGGCAACACCAGATCAAGGAAGGGTTGCCCACCAAAACCTGGTTCCACGGTCATCAACAACACCATGTCCAATTCGTCGAGCATGTCTGCATAGGACTCGATGGGGGTTGCTGGTTTCAACGCCATCGATGCTCGCGCGCCAAGCCGACGCAGTTCCCGGGCCAACCGGATCGGTGCCTGCGCCGCCTCAGCATGGAAGGTCACCGATTCTGCCCCAGCCTCGGCATAGGCCGGTGCCAACCGATCCGGCTCCTCAATCATCAGGTGGATATCGAGCATGAGCTGGGTCGCCTTACGAATCGACTCGACCACCGGCAACCCAATGGTCATATTCGGGACGAACCGATTGTCCATCACATCAATGTGCACCGCATCCGCCCCGGGGATCCGTGCGATCTCGTGAGCTAGGTTGGCGAAATCGGCGTTGAGGATGCTCGGGGTAATACGCATGGGGATAACCTTATCCCCCACCAATCCGCAGTAGCGACAAGTACATCGCGTCGGTGCCATGTCGATGTGGCCACAGTTGGACATCGCGACCTAGGGCAACTCCACCCATGGGAGGAAGATACTCGGCCGCATCGAGGCGAGTCACCTCTGGGTAACAGGCCAATACCTCATCGACAACCTCGACGGTTTCAGCCGCCAGCGGAGAGCAGGTGACGTAGGCCACCACTCCACCCGGCATCGCCGAATTGATAGCTGAGGCTAGGAGATCTCGCTGCACCTCTGCCATTGCGGTGACATCACTGGGTTGACGACGCCATCGAGCCTCGGGGCGTCGGCGAAGCGCCCCCAGACCTGAACACGGAACATCGGCCATCACCCGAGCAAAACCACGGCTCCACGCTGGGGTCGTTCCATCGGCAGTGATGACGGTGACCGAGTCCGGGTAGACCGAGAGCGCTTTGGCCACCAATCGGGCGCGATGGGGCTGTAACTCACTGGCCAGCATCCAATGCCCGTGTTTCCTCGCCAAACCAGCAAGCAGCGCCGCCTTGCCACCGGGCCCAGCACAAAGGTCAAGCCACGGCCCGTCAGGGGCCGGTGGGCGGGTAAGGGCGATGGCAACTAGCTGTGAGCCTTCGTCTTGAACTCCGGCATGGCCCTCGCGCACCAGGGGTTGAGCCGAGGGGATCAGCGTGGAGGTGGCGCCATAGGGGGAATAGGCCGTGGCGCTAGCGTGCTGCAACTGGTCGACGGTGGCCAATCCAGGACGTACCACCAGGGTGGGTTGGGGTGCGTCGTTATTGGCCTTCAACGCAGCAGCAAGCTCGCTTGGGGGTAGCACTTTGGCATATTCCTCGACGATCCATCGAGGATGGCTACCGCGAATAGCCATGGCCGTGATCTGGTCTTGGCCACGGGTCAATTCCGTGAGCCATTGTTCCATCGACTGGGCTGATACCTTACGAAGCACCGCATTGACCAGGCCAGTCACCCGATTTCCGACGGTTTGTCGGGCCAACTCGACGGTGGTGGCCACCGCGGCATGACCCTTGACCTGCATGCTGAGAAGTTGGTGGCAGCCCAGCCGCAGCAGATCTATCACGGCCGGTTGAAGCGAAGCCAGCCGACGACCCGAAGCTCGTTCAATGATCTGGTCATAGGTGCCTAACCCACGACAGGTGCCAGCCACCAGTTCGGTGGCCAACCCCGCGTCGCGTTGCGCGAGTTGTGCCCCGGCTAGCTGCTCGGCCAATGCCAGGTTCGAGTAGGCCCCCTGTCCAGTCACGGCCCGCAATACATCGAAGGCGACCCGTCGCGGATTCATCCCAGCACCTTCCCTTGCGCTGAGTTGCGTGCCCAATCGATGGCTGGCATCCGCCTCTTACCTGCGGCTTGCACCTCTACGAGTTCCAAGGTGCCGCTGCCGGTACCCACGAAAACCTCCCGTTTGGTGGCAGCTATCTCCCCCGGTGCCAAGGATCTGGGCTCCGCTGTGCGCGCCCGGTAAATCTTGAGCCTGGTCTCATCGAGGGTGCACCAAGCCCCGGGGTCTGGGGAGCAGCCAAGGATGTGGTTACGCAACACCTCAGCAGGCTGTCTCCAATCGAGTCTGGCTTCTGCGGGGGTGATCTTGGCAGCCAGAGTAATCCCGGCAGTTGGTTGAGGGGTCGGTGGGATGTGATTTGCGACCAGGTCAACCGCGGCGACTAGCTGCTTGGCCCCGCTCTCGGCCAGCATCGCCAACACCTCCCCTGCTGTGGCCTCGGGCATGGGTTGGGATGCCATGAGATAGATATCTCCCGCGTCGAGTTCGGGTACCAACGAGAAGCAACTGGTACCGATCTCGGTATCGCCAGCCATGATGGCTCGTTGCACCGGCGCTGCACCACGCCAGCGGGGTAACAACGAAAAGTGAAGGTTGAGCCATCCCCATCGGGGGATGGCCAACACCGACCGAGGGATGAGGGCACCATAGGCCACCACCGGGCACAGATCCGGGGCTAGCTCACGTAGCTGATGTTGGAACTCTGGCTGCCGGGGATGATCTGGTTTCAGCACCTCGATGCCTAGATCGGCAGCGGCCATCGCCACCGGGGAGGCAGTGAGTTTTCGGCCCCGCCCAGCAGGAGCATCTGGCCTCGTGACGACCGCGACAACCTCATGTTCGCTCGCTACCAGGGCATGGAGGCTGGGCAGCGCCACCTCCGGGGTGCCTGCGAATACCAGTCTCATCGTTTCTCCGATCCTCAGCTGTCCATCGTGGGGTCAACGTCGATGAATACCTTGCCACCTTCCTTGCGGGCAGAACGGATGGCTGCGGCGGCTTTGACCTGTCGTACCAATCCTCGTCCCTGATCGAGGGGGGCACGCAGTAAGGCCACGGCCTCCGGGTCAGGTTCTTCGCGGCGAGTGGTTGGGCCAAGCAGTTCAGCCCCCTCGAATGGGGAGTTGTCGAGAAACTCGGCTACCGCCTGCGGATCCCCCGAGACGATGACGGCCTTCACTGCGGGGGGCAATCCTGCCGCCTGGCGATCAGCCAGTTCACGGGCGGCGAAGCCTGCTGGATCAAATCTGACGAGGGCTTGGATAGTGGGCTCAGCGGAATCTCCCACTATCAAGACGGTACCCCCATCGGCAGCGGGACGCACCAGGGAGACCACATGGCTCCACCGCCGCATCGTTTCCTCGCTGGCCCGCAGATCTGCCCGGTGTAGGTGAGCCTCCGTATCAAGGATCAGGGCAGCGGCATAGCCGTCGGTGGCGCGAGGTTCACCGCCTGGGGTGGCCACCACCAAGGCCGTACCAGTGATTTCTGAGCGGATCCGTTCAGCCGACGAATTCACCACACGGACCCCGGGAAAGGCTCGCCCCAGTTCCTCTGCGGTTCGTTCGGAACCGACCAATGGAGCCCGTAAGTGTTGGGCATGGCAGAAGGTGCACTCAAACCGTCGTGGCAAGAACCCGCATAACAGGCATTCGATGCGATCCCGGGAGGGTTGGGTGAGGGGACCGCCGCATTTTGCACAACTGGCACGACGGCGACATCTGTTGCACTGTAGCCCGGTCGCGTAGCCGGCACGCATCACAGCAACCAGGACGGGGCCACTAGCGAGGGCGGCGCGAATCTGGTCGAAGGCCTGGGATGGCAACCTCAGCCGTGCCCCCTCACCTCGCCGGGAGTCCCGCTCCCCCACCACCCGCACCGGTGGTCCAAGCCGACGCATCACAGTCGGGGCTAATTCGAGGGGCCGTAACCAGTCCTGGCTGACCAGTAGTTCTGTCTCGCAGGATCTGGCGTGGGAGGCAAACAGCACAGCGCAGCCTTGGTGGGCAGCACGCATGGTGGCCACTACTCGAACATGGGGGCGGGGAAACCTTTCGAACCCATGTGCCGGATGACCGTCGTCGACGACCGCGATCAGTCCCAGGTTGTGCATTGGGGAAAAGACCGCTGATTGGGTGCCGACCATGATGCGTGCCTGGCCACGCAGACAGGCCAGGTAATGCTCATAGCGATGCGATCTACCTCGATCAGCAGTGAGGGTGGCAACCACGCCGTCGCCGAAGATCCGCTCGCAGCTGGCTGCGATGTGCTCGAGCCCGCGCAGTGTGGGCACCAACACCATCACGGATCGATCTGAAGCCAATGTCGCCGCAATTGCTTCGATGAGTCCTTGAGCGAGGTTACCGATACCCCCAAAGTGACAGGGCACCTGCCAGAAGGCCCGCGGACTGGCTCCTGATTGGAGTGCCGTCAGGAGTTCAGCCCCGCCTGGGAAGGCTGGCAGCACGGCGGGGGGTGGACCCTCGTGCGGGATCGGCCAGATGGCTTGGGTCTGGTTTTCCACCCTGGCCACCCGTGGTGGAATAGCCAATCTGGCTACATCCCACCAGGTACCGGCGTAGTGGTCGGCCACCGATCGGATCAACCGGTTGAGTTGCGGGGTCACGATGATCTCTGGTGACACAACAGCCTTGATATCGCGCAGCGGCGCGGTTGATTCCCGCTCACCGATATCCACCAACCAGCCCTCGACCAGCTGACCGCCAAATCGGACGACCACCCTCACCCCCGGTGTGGCTTGTGTGGCCATGGACTCTGGGATGCGATAGTCGAATAGCTGGTCGAGGTGTGCCAGCGGCACATCGATGGCGACCTTGGCTACCGGCCCGGTGACCGGATCCTCGAACAGCGTCGAGGGGGACATGCTCAGCCTCGAACCGCCCTAGCCAACGCCTCTGCTCGATCAGTGGCCTCCCACGTGGCATCGGGCTCTTGCCGACCGAAGTGGCCGAGGGTGGAGAACTGCTGATAGATCGGGCGCAGCAGGTTGAGATCCTTGATGATGGTTGCTGGGCGCAGATCGAAGGTGGCGTTGACTGCCTCAAGGATCTGGCTGGTAGGGACCTTCTCGGTGCCGAAGGTATCCAGATAGAAACCGACCGGATGGGCTTTACCGATGGCGTAGGCCACCTGCACCTCGCAGCGATCGGCCAGGCCGGAGGCCACGACATTCTTGGCTACCCAGCGGGTGGCATAGGCTGCGGAACGGTCAACCTTAGAGGGGTCCTTACCGGAGAAGGCGCCACCGCCATGCCGGGCCATGCCGCCGTAGGTGTCGACGATGATCTTGCGTCCAGTAACCCCGGCATCGCCCATTGGGCCGCCAATAACGAAATTGCCGGAGGGATTCACCAAGATTCGCGAGTTAGCAATATCGAAGCCGTGCTCGTTCAGTACTGGTGCGATGATTTCTGCCCGGATTGCGGGGTCCATCACATCGGCCAGGGAAACTCCCTCGTCGTGTTGGGTGGACACCACTACCGTGTCGACGCCCACAGGTTGGCCGTCCTGATAACGCACACTCACCTGGGTTTTGCCGTCGGGCCTCAGGAAATCGAGGATCCCGTCCTTGCGCACCGAAGTCAGCCGGGCCGCAAGTCGATGGGCTAGGTGAATGGGTAGCGGCATCAGTGCTGGGGTCTCGTTACATGCGTAACCAAACATCAGGCCTTGGTCCCCGGCACCCTGACGGCTGGCCGCATCCTCGTCCTCGTGGGAGCGAACTTCGAGGGAGTCGTTGACCCCCGATGCGATGTCTGCAGATTGGGAACCGATGGCGACGCTGACCCCACAGGAGGCACCGTCGAAACCCCATTTGGAGCTGGTATAGCCGATATCAAGGATGCGCTGCCGCACCAGCGTCGCCACATCCGCGTATGCGCTGGTGGAGACCTCACCGGCAACCACGACCAGTCCTGTGGTGATCAGTGTCTCTACCGCGACCCGCGCTAGCGGATCCTCAGCCAGTAGAGCGTCCAGGACTGCATCAGAGATCGAATCGGCGATCTTATCGGGATGCCCCTCAGTGACCGACTCGGAGGTGAACAGGCGGCTCACGGAATTCGCTCCTTTAGCGACAGCGCAGCTGAAATTAGGACAGGGAGTCGCCGTCGAACTCCGCGAATGGATCGACGAAGGTGAAGGCGGGATCAACCTCGGTGGCGGCGCGTTCGGCGGCTTCAGCCTCGGGATCGATCTCGGTGTACTCCAACAGCCCCTCAGTCAACTCGCGTAGTGCGATGGACAGTGGTTTTTCCTGGGGGGCGACGCTGACCAGCGGGCCGACGTTCTCCAGCAACCCTTCGCCCAGCTGCGAGTAGTAAGCATTGATTTGGCGGGCACGCTTGGCAGCGAAGATCACCAAACGGTACTTGGAATCGACCTTGTCCAACAGGTCGTCAATCGGCGGGTTGGTGATGCCTTCGGGATTGGTGCTCAAGGTCTACCTCTGCGGAATCGATGGTGGCTTGCGATCACAAGCCCAATAAGTCTACCAAAGCTGCCACGGTGGAATCGATTTCGTCATTGACGATGACCACATCTGCCTCGGCCTGTGCAGCTAGCTCCCATTCTGCGCTGGCGAGTCTGCGAGTCACTGCCTCCGCGTCCTCGGTGCCGCGGCCGATAAGGCGGCGTCGTAATTCATCCCAGCTTGGCGGTGCGAGGAAAACCAGTTGAGCCTGCGGATGGTTGGCCTTGACTTGCCGGGCGCCTTGAATGTCGATCTCCAAGACCACATGTTGCCCGGCGGCTAGGGCCTCGACAACCCCATCCTTGGGGGTTCCGTAGCGGTGACGGCCATGCACGACAGCGCTTTCCAAGAGTTCCCCACGAGCCTCCGCCGCCAAAAACTCGGCCTCGGAAACAAATCGGTAGCTCACACCGTCGATTTCCCCCACTCGTGGGGCACGGGTTGTCATGGACACCGGGACGCGGATATTGGGGTGCGCCTCGACTAATCGGGCGCACACAGTCCCCTTACCGACCCCACTGGGACCGGAGATGATCCACACACCGGGATGATTCGTGGTTTGCACCCGCCGCATCCTAGCGGGCGAATCGACCTGGTGAGTCCCAACCGGCTAGGCGAACAGTTCCTTGAGCCGGTCGGTTTGATGTCGGCCAAGGCCGCGGATGCGGCGATTGGGCGCGATTTCTAGGCTCTCCATGATCTCTGCGGAGCGGGTGACTCCGACGCGGGGTAGGGCACGCAGCAGATCTACCACCTTAATCCTGGAGAGAGTGTCGTCACCCTGGGCCTTATCGAGGGCCTGGGGCAGGGTCAACTCCCCTGACCTTATGTGTTCCTTCAGCTGAGCCCTGGCACGACGGGCCTCGGTGGCTGCCGCGCGGGCGGATTCAAGCTGTTCAGTGCTCAGTTGCGGAATGGGCATCAGGTCTCCTTCTAACGATGCAACCAACCTCGCGGGATTATTCCCTTAGGGAACAAAATACCTTCCCAACCGCCGCTATGTGGCTAAACCCGAACTCTGGTGTCAAGATCAAGCAGTCAGATCCGCCACTTGATCGAGCAACCGCGCAGTCCGTGAGCTCAAGGCTCCTCCCCCAGCGCCGATCACTTCACGTGAGACGCTCGGTAACACGTGATTGACGGCGGCTCCGAATGAGGACTTCAATCCCTCGACGGTGCCGCCCTGGGCACCAATCCCAGGGGCCAGGATCGAGGCGTTAAAGGTCGAGACATCGCAACCAAGATCGGTGTGGGTGGCTCCTACGACGAGCCCAACCGCATAGTCCCAGGAGGGATTGTGTTCTTCGATCTCATCGATAACGAGTTGGGCGGTGTGGGTTTGGATCGCCGACGATTCTGGATTGGAGGTGCGGGCCAGCACATAGACGCCTTTACCGTTGGCCACTGCCTTCTCGATTGCTGGGGCCAACGCACCAACACCAAGGTAGGGGCTAAGGGTGATGGCGTCGGCGGCTAATGGACCCTCCTGCAGGTAGGCGGCGGCGTATCCTGCCATCGAGGAGCCAATATCCCCACGCTTGACATCGAGCACACTCAAGGCGCCTGCGTCGCGGATATCGGCGAGGACCCGCTCCAACACAGCTATCCCCTGAGAGCCGAAGGCCTCAAAGAATGCTGACTGGGGTTTGAACACCGCGACCTGCTGCCCGAGTTCAGCAACGATTGTTCTGGCACAGGTTTCCAGCCCCGCAATGGTGGCTTCCAACCCCCAGGCAGCAAGCACACTGGGCATGGGATCGATGCCCACACACAATCGGCCCCTATCAGCGATCGCGGCGGCAAGTCGACGGGCGTAGCTCATTGCGATTCCTTCACTGTTTCGTGGATGCCGCGCACCAAGGCTGGGCCGGCATAGATGAAACCGGTGTAGAGCTGGACCAGGCAGGCTCCGGCTGCCAGCATCCGGCTCGCGTCGCGCGGGCTCATGATGCCACCGACCCCAATAATTGCCAGCTCAGTATGAGCCCGGATCTGTTCGATGTTGGCTAAGGCACGTGCGGTCAATGGTGCCCCGCTGAGTCCCCCAGCCTCCTCGATAAGGTGCCTGTCAGCGGCAGCCAAACCATCTCGGCTCAGCGTCGTGTTGGTAGCGATGATTCCGCAAGCGCCGCTGTGGTTGATGACTGAGACCGTCTCCTTCAATTGAGTCGGCGTCATATCGGGAGCGAGTTTGATGAAGACCGGTACGGGGTCGGATGGGTCCGATGCCGCAATGATGGCTCGCAGCAGCCGTTCAAGTTCATGGGCGGCTTGCAGGTCACGAAGCCCCGGGGTGTTGGGGCTGGAGACATTGATGGCGAAATAGTCGGCGTAAGGGGCTAGGGCCTCGACGTTGGCCAGATAGTCGGCCTGGGCCTGATCCAGCGGCACCACCTTGGTTTTCCCGATGGAAATCCCCAAGGGAATACCGAGCCGACGATTGCCACGTTGCACCCCAAGCTTTAACAGCCGATCCGCTAATGCTTGGGCGCCGTCGTTGTTGAACCCCATCCGATTGACCACCCCTTGGGAGGCCTTCGCGCGGAATACGCGCGGTTTCGGATTTCCCGGTTGGGCCTGGGCGGTGACAGTTCCCAGTTCGGCGAAGCCGAAGCCCAGACGTGCCCAGGCACCGGCGGCGTGGCCGTTCTTGTCCAGTCCAGCCGCAACCCCCACCCGGTTGGGGAACCGGATACCCGCCACCTCGATCGGGTTGGCTTCGACAGCTCGACTAGTTGAAGGGATCCAGCCGAGCCAAGAAATCATCTGCTCGTGGATGGCTTCAGCATCCCCCCCGGCCCAGCGGAACAGCACCGGACGGATCAGCCGCTGGTAGCTAGCCAACTCGGCGCGGGTGAGCAGCCCGGTCATGACAGCCCCGCCCATTCCTGCAGGGAACGAACCGTTATCGCATCCGAGCGCATCGCTTCGATCCCTTGGACCGCGGCGGCCAATCCCGGCATGGTGGTGACGCAGGCTATATCTGCCATCACAGCGGCGGTGCGGATGAGATAGCCATCGCGGCGGGTGCTGGTTCCGGTTCCGGCTGTTCCTTGGGGGGTGTTGACAATCAGGTCGATCTCGCGGTTCTTAATCAACTCCAGAATCGATGGCTCAGTGTTGTCGGTGCTGCGTTGGCTCAGCTTGGTGATCTCCTGCACCATGACCCCATTGCGACGAAGCACCGACGCAGTCCCGGAGGTCGCCAGAATCTTGAACCCTAGATCCGCTAGGCGTTTGATCGGCCAGATGGCATGGCGTTTGTCGCGGTTGGCGATGGAAACGAATACCGTCCCGGAAGTTGGGAGGGGCCAGCCGCCGGCCTCTTGAGATTTCGCATAGGCGGTGCCGAAACTCATATCAAGGCCCATCACCTCCCCCGTCGATCGCATTTCGGGACCCAGCAGGGTGTCCATGAAGGCCCCAGAGGAGGTGCGGAACCGGGTGAAGGGCATGACCGCTTCCTTGACTGCCACCGGCGCCCCCTCCCGCAAGGTGGTGCCGTCGCCTTCCGCCCGCAGCAGGCCCTCTGTCCGCAACTGAGCGATGCTGGCGCCCAGCATGATCCGGGCGGCTGCCTTTGCCAGTGATGTGTTGGTCGCCTTGGAGACGAAGGGCACGGTTCGTGAGGCCCGGGGGTTGGCTTCCAACACATACAGCACATCCGCGTGCAGGGCGTATTGGATATTCAGCAGTCCCCGCACCCCCACCCCGGATGCGATGAGTTCGGTGGAATGCCGGATTCTGTTGATCATTTCGTCATCGAGGGTGATGGGGGGCAGCGAGCAGGCGGAGTCCCCTGAATGGATCCCGGCCTCCTCAATGTGCTCCATCACCCCGCCCAGGTACAGTTCCTCACCGTCGTAGAGGGCGTCGACATCGATCTCGACGGCATCGTCGAGGAACCGGTCCACGAGCACCGGGGAACCTTCGCTGACTTCAGTGGCTCCGGCGATGTAGCGGTCGAGGGAGGAGTCGTCGTAGACGATTTCCATGCCTCTGCCGCCCAGCACGAAACTGGGCCGCACCAGCACTGGATAGCCGATCTCGGCAGCCACCTGCCTGGCCTCAGCGGCAGAACCGGCCATGCCATGTTTCGGCGCCGGTAGTCCGGCCTTGGCCAATACCCGGCCGAAGGCGCCTCGTTCCTCGGCCAGATGAATCGCCTCCGGGGAGGTTCCAACGATCGGCACCCCGGCATCTTTGAGGACCTCAGCTAGCTTCAGTGGGGTCTGCCCACCGAGCTGGCAGATCACCCCAACCACTGGTCCTGCCTGCGTCTCAGCGTGGTAAATCTCCAGCACATCTTCGGCGGTCAGCGGCTCGAAGTACAGCCGATCCGAGGTGTCATAGTCGGTGGAGACGGTCTCGGGATTGCAGTTGACCATGATGGCCTCATAGCCGGCTTCGTGCAGGGCCATGACTGCGTGCACGCAGGAATAGTCGAATTCGATGCCTTGGCCGATGCGGTTGGGTCCCGAGCCGAGGATCAGGACCGCTTCCTTGGTGCGGTGCGGTACCTCGGTTTCCTCGTCGTAGGTGGAGTACAGATAGGGGGTGAGGGCTTCAAACTCGCCGGCACAGGTGTCGACGGATTTGAATACCGGTCGGATTCCAAGGGCCCACCGCAGCTGCCTCACCACCGCCTCTTCCATGCCACGCAGGGTGCCGATTTGGGCATCAGAGATGCCATGGCGTTTGGCTCGACGTAGCAGTTCTGGGGTGAGGTGGGGGGCCTCGCGTAGTTCCACCCCCACCTGGTGGATGAGGACCAGCTGATCCAGGAACCAGGGATCAATTCCGGTGACCTCGTAGAGTTCTTCGACGCTGGCACCCAGGTCGATGGCTGCCATCACCTTGACTAACCGTTCATCGTGGGGACGACGCAGCTCAGCCATCAGGGTCTCGAGGTCGCTGTCGTGAGTTCCTAGCCAAAAGCCCCGGCTATTTTCGGTGGATCGTAGTGCCTTGCCGAGGGCCTCAGTGAAGTTTCGGCCCAGCGACATCACTTCACCAACCGATTTCATATGTGTGGTCAAGGTGGTGTCTGCGCCGGGGAATTTCTCAAAGGCGAAACGTGGCACCTTCACCACCATGTAGTCCAGGGTTGGTTCGAAGGATGCCGGGGTGACCTTGGTGATGTCGTTGGGGATTTCATCGAGGGTGTAGCCCACAGCGACCTTGGCTGCGATTTTGGCGATCGGGAATCCGGTGGCTTTAGAGGCCAGCGCGGAGCTACGGGATACCCGGGGGTTCATTTCGATGACGATCATCCGGCCGTCGACGGGGTTGATCGCGAATTGGATATTGCAGCCGCCGGTGTCCACACCCACCGCCCGGATGATGGCGATACCCACATTACGCATCCGCTGGAATTCTCGGTCGGTTAGCGTCATCGCCGGTGCGACCGTGATGGAGTCGCCGGTGTGTACCCCCATGGGGTCAAAGTTCTCGATGGAACACACCACGATCACGTTGTCGACGCGGTCGCGCATGAGTTCCAGTTCGAATTCCTTCCAGCCGAGGATGGATTCCTCGATCAGCACCTCTGTGGTAGGGCTGGCTGCCAACCCCTGCCCTGCGATCCGCCGCAGTTCCTGCTCATCGTGGGCGAATCCTGACCCGACGCCACCCATGGTGAATGAGGGCCGCACCACCACCGGGTAGCCCAACTGCTCGGCAGCATCAAGAACCTCGGCCATGGAGTGGCAGATCTGGGAACGAGCTAATTCCGGGGCACCACCTGGGATATCGGTGAGTGAGGTCACGACTTCTTTGAACCGTTCCCGGTCCTCACCGCGTTGGATGGCTTCAAAGGAAGCGCCGATCAATTCGCAGCCATAGCGTTGCAGCACCCCTGATTCGTGCAGGGCAACAGCGGTATTCAGCGCGGTTTGTCCGCCGAGAGTCGCTAACAGCGCATCGGGACGTTCCTTCGCGATGACCCTTTCCACGAACTCTGGGGTGATGGGTTCGACATAGGTGGCGTCGGCGAAATCCGGGTCGGTCATGATCGTGGCGGGGTTCGAGTTGACCAACACCACTCGATAGCCTTCGGCCCGCAACACCCGACAGGCCTGGGTTCCGGAGTAGTCGAATTCGCAGGCCTGGCCGATGACGATCGGCCCAGAACCGATGACGAGGATGGAGGAGATATCGGTACGGCGAGGCATCAGAGGTCCTTTGCAGCCATGAGGTCGACGAAACGGTCAAAGAGGTAGTTGGAGTCGTGGGGTCCGGCCGCGGCCTCGGGATGGTATTGCACCGAGAATGCGGTCAAGTTATCGTCGCGTCGCAGTTCTAGGCCTTCGACGACGTTGTCGTTGAGGCAGATATGGGAGACGCTGACCTGCCCGAAACTGGTCTCGATCACCTCGTCGAGGGGCGCTGCCACTGCGAATCCGTGGTTCTGGGCGGTCACCTCGACTCGGCCGGTGGTGCGGTCAATCACCGGCTGGTTGATACCTCGGTGCCCGAATTTGAGTTTGTAGGTATCCAGTCCGAGAGCCCGTCCGAAAACTTGATGCCCGAAGCAAATACCGAAGAACGGCACCCCGGCTGCTAAAACTTCTCGCAGTACCTGGGTGGGGCCGGTGGCGGCGGCGGGATCTCCAGGGCCATTGGAGAAGAAGATGCCATCTGGCTGAATCCCCATCAGCTGATCGAAGGGGGTGCCAGCCGGGAAGATGTGGACCTCGACGCCGCGCTGAGCGAGCTGAATCGGGGTCATGGTCTTGATCCCAAGGTCGAGGGCGGCGACGGTCAATCGCTTCTCCCCCACCGCTTCGATTACCTGCTCGGCACCGGTGCTCACCCTGGTGAACAGGTCGGCTCCGGCCATGCGGGGCTGCTTCAGCACCTCAGCGAGAAGCCGTTGCGGATCCAACTCCTGGGTTGAGATTCCCACCCTCATGGCGCCCAGCTCCCGGATATGTCTGGTCAGGGCCCGGGTATCGATATCGCACATGGCCACCACCCCCTGCTGCCGCAGTTGGTCGGTCAGGGAACTGGTGCTGCGCCAATTGGAAGGTCGCGGCGCGGGGTCACGAACCACCAGCCCCGCGACCTGGATCTGGGCAGATTCGCTGTCCTCAGTGTTCCACCCGGTATTGCCGATGTGGGGTGCAGTGGCCAACAGCACCTGTCCGCAATAGGAAGGATCGGTCAGGGTTTCTTGATAACCCGACATCCCGGTGGCGAAGACCAACTCGCCGAAGGCGGTACCTTCGGCACCGAAGGAGCGTCCGACAAAGGAACGCCCATCTTCTAGAACCAGCAATGCGGGAACGGGATTCATGGGCGCTCCAAGGATCGAATTAGGAGTTGTGCTGCTGTATATCCAATGCCTTGCTCAGCAGCCCGTTAAGGAAACTGGGCGAGCCATCGGTGGATAGTTCGGCGGCCAGTCGTACCGCCTCGGCGATCGCGACTGGCCCGGGGGTGTCGGTGTAGTCCATTTCAAAGACCGCGATACGGGCCAGATTACGGTCTACGGCTGGCATTCGTGCAAGCGTCCACGAATGATCCAGGGCTGCGCTGATGCGCTCATCGATCGCGTCGTGGTGCTCAGCAATGCCATAGACCAAGGTACTGGTCAATTCGCGGATCGTGATCGCGCTAAGATCACGCGCCTCGAGGAAGGTCTCGACAATTCCTTGGCCCCGAAGCTCGGCGGCGAACAAGATGTCGAGGGCGACACGTCGAGCCTTCGTCTGGGAGCCGTAGCGGGCAGTCTCAGCCATTCACTCGAGAGATGTAGGAGCCGTCCCTGGTGTCGACCTTGATTTTCTCTCCCGTGGTGATGAACAACGGGACCTGAATCTCTTTGCCGGTCTCGAGGGTGGCGGGTTTGGTACCTCCGGTAGAGCGGTCGCCCTGCAGCCCCGGTTCGGTGTAGGTGATCTCCAGTTCGACACTGGCAGGCAGTTCGATGAACAGCGGGGTGCCCTCATGGAGGGCGACCGTCGCGGTCTGGTTCTCCAGCAGGTAGTACTGGGCCTCGCCGACGGTGTCACGCGGGACATAGATCTGGTCGAAGGTGGTGTTATCCATGAAGACGTAATCGTCGCCGTCAAGGTAGAGGTACTGCATATCGCGACGGTCGATGGTGGCGGTGTCGACCTTCGTGTCCGAGTTGAAGGTCTTATCGATGATCTTGCCGGTCAGCACATGCTTGAGCTTCGAGCGGACCACGGTGTTGCCCTTGCCAGGCTTGTGATGCTGGAACCACTGCACCTGCCACAGCTGACCATCGAGGTCGAGCACCATGCCGTTTTTGAGATCATTCGTGGATACCACGGGCAACGCCTTTCGAGAGGTTCAAACGTCCGAATCGTACCTGAGCATCCAGGTTATTCTGAAACGGCAGTGTAGGCATCGGCCAACTCCGATTCGTCAGCATCAGCGATGATCACTGGCTGCCCTAGGGTTTGTAACCCAACCAATCGGAGGGTGGATCCCCGGGACTTCTTGTCTAGACTCATCAACTGGCGCAGCTGCGGATAGGCATCTCGGTGATAACGGATCGGCAAACCCAGCGCTCCCAGCAGCCTGGAATGTTCCTGCGCTAGGGCATCGTCGAGACCAAGAAGTCGGCGAGAAACCTCCGCGATCCACACCATTCCGACGGCAATAGCGTGGCCATGTCGCCAGCGGTAGTGTTCCCGGGCTTCGATGGCGTGACCCAAGGTGTGACCGTAGTTGAGGGCCTCCCGGCCGATCTGAGAGCCGGCTGAGGTCCGCTCGTACAGATCAGCGGTGACGACGCGGGCCTTGACGGCGACGGCTCGGCCCACCAGTTCAGCAAAGCTGGGGCTGGCGACATCACAGGCCGTTGCGATATCTGCCGCCACCAAGGCCAAGATCTCGGCATCAGCGATGAACCCACATTTGATCACCTCTGCCAAGCCATTGCGCACCTCAGCCGCAGGCAGCCCGTGAAGCAGGTCAAGATCACACAGCACAGCCAATGGTTCATAGAAGGCACCAACAAGATTCTTACCGGCCGCCAGATTAATCCCAGTCTTCCCCCCGACAGCTGCATCAACCATGCTCAGCACTGAGGTGGGGATAGACACATAACCGACCCCCCGCAGCCAGGTGGCGGCCACGAAACCAGCGAGATCGGTGGTGGTGCCCCCGCCGATCCCGATAACCACATCGCTGCGGGTCAGTCCCGCCGCTGCCAGGGCATCCCAACAGCGGGTCAGCACTTCGGGGGTTTTAGCTGCTTCTGCATCGGGGACTGGGATATCGATGACGTCGTGGCCAACCAGCAGCCGGGTGAGACGATCGGCAAGCTGGCCGAGATTTTCGGGGCGAATCACGGCGACGCGTTGTGCCTGGCCGACGAGTTCCGGCAGCCTGCTGAGGCAGCCGCCGTCGATAATTACCTGATAGGCAGCGGCAGCCATGACGTCGAGGATCATCGATTATCTCCTGGTTTGAGCGAGCTCGGTGACGATCTCATCGATGCTGCGGTCATCGGTGAGGATCCGGGTGGTGCAGCTGGCCTCATAGACAGGGGTACGTTCCCGAAGTAACTCGATGAGGCGGCCGCGAATATTACCGACCAGGAGGGGCCGAGCTGTATTGAGTCCGACCCTACGACTGGCCTGTGGGATCGAGACCTCCAGCCACACCACATCATGACCTTCCAAGACTTGACGTACCCGAGGCGTCATCACCGCCCCGCCACCGAGGCTCACCACTCCTCCCGCAGCCACAGCCTCGAGGCTGGCGTGGCACTCCAGTTCACGGAAATAGGTTTCCCCCTCGTCGGCGAAGATCTCGGATATCGATTTTCCTGCGCGCTGCTCAATCAGCTCATCCACATCGACAAAATCCAGCCCGAGTTCAGCCGCAAGCCGGGCACCTACCGTCGACTTGCCCGCCCCGGGGGCTCCGATCAGCACGATAGTCATTGCCCCACCCCCAAACCTCGGGAGGCCACATCCGCCAGATAGGCGTCCCGGTTTCGGCGGGTCTCAGCCACGCTATCGCCACCGAACTTCTCCAACGCCAACTCCGCCAACACCAGGGCCGTCATCGCCTCAGCAACAACCCCAGCCGCCGGGACGGCGCACACATCGGAACGTTGATGGTGGGCGGTGGTGGCCTCACCGGTGACAACATCAAGGCTCCGCAATGCCCGAGGGACGGTGGCGATCGGTTTCATCGCGGCCCGTACCCGCAGCACTTCCCCGGTGGACATGCCGCCCTCAACCCCACCGCTGTGCTGTGTCGCCCGCACAATCCCAGGCAGGATCTCGTCGTGGGCGGCTGAGCCACGACGACGTGCCAACTCGAACCCGTCGCCGAACTCGACACCCTTGATGGCTTGAATCCCCATCAACGCCCCAGCCAACTTCGCATCTAGCCGCCGGTCTCCTTGAATATGGGACCCCAGACCAGGTGGTAGCCCCCACACCACCACTTCAACAACCCCGCCGAGGGTGTCACCATCACGACGACACGACTCAACCTCAGCAGCCATCGCCTGGGCCGCCTCGGAGTCAAAGCACCGCGTCGGGTCAGCGTCGATGGCAGCCAGATCACTGAATCGAGGTAAAGCAGGTGCAGCTTTGACGCCCCCCAGCTCAACGACGTGACTGAGAATGTCCACATCCAGGGCCTGCTTCAAGAAGGCGGCAGCAACCGTACCGAGGGCGACCCGGGCTGCGGTCTCCCGGGCCGAGGCTCGTTCCAGGATCGGTCGGGCCTCCGGGAAATCGTATTTCTGCATCCCCACCAGATCCGCATGCCCGGGGCGAGGCCGCGTCAATGGGGCATTGCGGGCAAGTGTGGCCAATTCCTCGGAATCAACCTCGCCGGGGGCCATCACCTGTTCCCACTTCGGCCATTCGGTATTGCCGACCTGGATAGCCACAGGAGAACCGAGGGTTTCACCATGGCGGAATCCCCCAAGCAGCCTCACCTCGTCTGCCTCAAATTTCATGCGGGCACCACGACCAACCCCCAACCGGCGTCGAGCCAGGGCCGCCGAGATTTCAGGAACCCCCACCCGCACATGGGCGGGAATCCCTTCCATGGTCGCGATCAATGCCTGGCCGTGAGACTCTCCGGCCGTGAGGTAACGAAGCATGGGGGCCATTGTGTCAGAGTTGCTGGCGTCGCCGAAGCTCCGTTTGGGCAGCCGAGATCGCCCGGTCAAAGCTCAACCGTGAACCGGTCAATAGCTGGAACTGATCAACAGCCTGCCCCGCCAATAGTTCCAGACCGGTGATCACCGGCTGGGATGGATCAGCAGCCTGAGCTAGCGCGGTCGGCCACGGATGATAGATGGCATCAAAGAGGATCTCAGCGCGGGTAGCCCAGGCAGCGGCATAGGGTGCGGCTGCCGAGGCCGGGATCGTGCTGGCCACCAGATCCACATCAGGGAAGGAAGCATCCAGCGGCTGTAGGGTCATGTTGATCCCCAAAGCTGTTCCTAGGATCCGCAGCGGCTCCGCCTTGGCCGGGGTGCGGGCAAAGACTGTGATCTGCTGAACTGCCAAACCAGCCAGCGCAACAAGCAATGATCGGGCGGTGGCACCAGCCCCGACGATAACGGCTGATTTCAGCTGGCCAAGCCCACGATGCCGCCAGGCACGCACGAAACCCGGCACATCGGTGTTGTAGACCTGGGGTTGCTCACCAAAGACGATGGTATTTCCGCCTCCCACCATGCGAGCCACATGGTCGGGTTGCCCGAACTCGAGCAGCCTTTCCTTGTGCGGTGCGGTGACGCTGAGCCCAGCCCAATCCCCTGCTTCCTGGCATGAAGTGATGAAGGATTGAAGCTCACTGGCGGCCACGGTGATCGCTTCATAGCGCCACTGCAACCCGACAGCGAGGTAACCGGCCTGGTGTATCGCCGGAGAGAGGGAATGTTCAGCCGGATCACCGATGACCGCGCAACGCATCAGTTGCAACGTCCAGGGTTAGCCGCACACCACGCCTGCCAGACCTGAACATTTGCAGCGTGTCCAGCCTCATCGGTGGCATAGAGGGTTTCACCAGTGTCAAGGTTGACCGCCACGAAGTAGAGGTATTCGTGGTTTTCCGGATTGAGCGCTGCTTCTATGGCGGCACGACCAGGGTTGCTGATCGGCCCTGGCGGCAGTCCCTTGTGTTTGTAGGTGTTGTAAGGGCTTTCGGTGGCGAGATCCTCGTCGGTCAGGGTGACTCGGCTGAAGTCATTGACCGCGTAGTGCACCGTCGAGTCGAACTGCAATTCCTTATCAGCTTCCAGGCGGTTGTAGATGACGCCTGCGATCTTGGGGCGGTCCTCGTCACGGGCCGCTTCCTTCTCAATGATCGATGCGACGATCAGAACCTGATAGGGGGTGAAGCCCAGCTCCGCGGCCCGAGACTCGAGATTAAGGCTGCCAGCCACCTTATTGAATTGATCGACCTGCTGCTGTAGCACCGCCAGCGGTACTGGGGGCTCGGCGACATCGTAGGTGTCGGGGAATAAGAAACCCTCAATGTTGTCATTGGCCCACCCTGGCAGGGCCAGATCTGAACTGGCTGATGCCTCGTCGAGGGCTTCTGGGGTGAAGCCGAGTTGCTCCTGCATGAAGGTCCAGATTTGTGTTTTGGCGAGTCCTTCCCGAACGGTGATCCGCAACGGCTCTTTATAGGCTGGATCCAGCATCATTTCGACGGCGGTGGCGGCTGGTAGTTCAGTGCGCAGCCGATAGCGGCCAGCTTGGAGTTTCTTATCAGCGCCTGGGACCTGAGCCACGGCGTTGCGGAAGGTACGTGTGGACTTGATCACCCCGTATTCAGTGAGGATATCGCCGATGGTGGTGACTCCCGCACCGGCAGGGATTACCACGACTACCTCGTCCTTGCCCTCACCGATGTAGTCGTCTTGGGTACGCCAAGCAACCCACGCTTCCTCCACCTTGTTCACCACGAACCAACCGCCGCCGATCAGCACTGCCAGTGCCAACACAACGGCGAAGCCGCTTCGCGCGTGGTAGCCGATCTTGCGCCAGTTCAACTGGCCGTCGTTATCCACGAAGGTGGGGCTCACGAGTCCTCCCGTAGCAGTGGCTCCCCGGCCAATTGACCGGAGGTAGTTTCAATATCCAAGGCGCGCTGCAGGATCTCCACCGCGGCGGCTTGATCGATGACGCGCCGTTGCTGCCTGGTATTTCGGCCAGCACTACCAAGACTACGCGACGCGCCAGCTGTACTCATTCGTTCATCAATGAGCCTGATCGGCGCCTGCTCCAGCCGGGATGCCAAGGCCCGAGCCTGCTGCATCACATAGTCAGCGGCATGGGACCGCTGTCCCGCGAGGGTCAACGGCAATCCAACATAGACCACCTCTGCCTGATATTCAGCCGCCAAGGCCGCCAATCGCGCCATAGCCTGGTGGTCAGCTGGTACGGTCTCGACGGGGAAGGCGAAGCTGCTTCTCGGTGCCGAGGCAGACACCCCGATCCGGGCCTTGCCCCAGTCGATCCCGAGTCGCGCCCCCTCAGTCACGAGCCGCCAATGCCGCCTCAATGGCCGCGACAGCCTCGGGTGCGGCAGCCGGATTGCTGCCACCCCCTTGGGCCATATCATCCTTACCGCCGCCTTTGCCACCCATGGCGGCCGCAGCCAAGGAAATGAGATTACCGGCCTTGATGCCGAGTTCCCGGGCGGCAGGGGTTGTCGCGACCACCGCAGCGGCCTTCCCCTCAGTTCCGCCAATCAATGCCACAACCGCAGCGTCGGATCCCAACCGCTGCCTGATATCCAAGCTGAGGGTACGCAAATCACCGCCGCTGATCCCAGGCAGGATATGCGCAGCCAAGGTGACGCCGCCCACGACCTTGGTCTGGGAAGCCAGTTCACCCGAGCGAGAGAGCAGCTTCTCGGCCTGCAAGGATGCGATCTGTTTCTCCGCCGCCTTTAGCTGCCCCAGCAGTTTGTCGATGCGTTCGGCCAGCTGATCGGGCTGGACCCGCAGATTCTCGCTCAAGGTAGCCACCAGGGCCCGCTCAGCAGCGAACCGATCAAAGGCGTCAGCCGCTACGAGGGCTTCGACTCGACGTACTCCCGATCCGATGGAGGATTCACTCAGCAGATTCAGCATCCCGATATGAGTGGTATTCGTCACATGGGTGCCGCCACACAGCTCTCGCGACCACGGCCCGGCCAACTCCACCATCCGCACGATCGGTGGGTATTTCTCACCGAACATCGCCATAGCACCCAAGGCCTTGGCGTCTTCGAGTTTCATCTCCTGGGCGGTGACGTCAAAGCCATCTCGAATCGCTTGGTTAGCACGCTGTTCCACTTCCAGACGTAACGCCTCACCCAGACCCTTGGTGGCGGAGAAGTCGAAGCGGAGATAGCCGGGCTTGTTATAGGAACCGGCTTGGGTGGCGGTGGAACCCACCAGCTCCCGCAATGCCGCATGCACGATGTGGGTGGCGGTGTGCGCCTGGCATGCCCCAAACCGAGCATCCTGGTTGACGGCAGCCACGGCGGTCATGCCCTCGGCGATTTCACCGAGAAGCTGCACCCGATGCACGATCAACCCGGGCACCGGACGTTGCACATCAAGGACCTCGGCGGTGAAACCATCGCCGGAGATCACCCCTGAATCGGAATCCTGTCCCCCCGATTCGGCGTAGAACGGGGTTTGGGCCAGCACCAACTCAACAACTTGCCCATCCTTGGCTGCGGTGACCCGCTGCCCATCGGCGACGATACCCAGGATCGATGACTCGTGGGTCAGCTCGGTGTAGCCCACAAACTGCGTCTCATGGGCTTCCCGAAGCTGCTTATATGCCTCAAGGCTGGCCATGCCGCCTTTCTTCGCTTTGGCATCAGCGCGGGCACGCTCCTTCTGCTCAGCCATGAGTTCAGTGAATCGCGCCCTATCGACGTTGAGCCCCGCTTCCGCGGCCATCTCCAAAGTCAAGTCGATGGGGAAACCGTAGGTGTCGTGGAGCTGGAAGGCCTGGTCTCCGGGCAGCACGCTGGCCCCGGATTCTTTCGCCTGGGCAACAGCGAGATCGAAGATCTGAGTGCCGGAACTGAGGGTGCGACGGAACGCGGCCTCCTCATGGTCACTGACCTGACTCACCCGCTCCCAGGCCTGGTCGATCTCGGGATAGGAAATCTTCATCACATCCCGGGAGACCGGCAACAACTCACCCAGGACTGGAGCATCGACACCTAGCAGCCGCATCGCTCGGATCGAGCGGCGCAGCAGCCGCCGCAACACATAGCCGCGGGCCTCATTGCCGGGGGTAACGCCGTCGGTCATCAACATCAGTGCGGATCGGATGTGGTCGGCAACCACCCGGAACCGCACATCATCGGCCTCATTGGCACCATAGCTGCGACCTGACAGTTCAGCGGCTTTCGCGATGACCGGGTAAACCTCGTCGGTCTCATACATATTTGCCACCCCCTGTTTCAGGAAGGCGACGCGCTCCAGGCCTGACCCAGTATCGATGTTTTGACTCGGTAGCGGACGCACCACATCAAAGCGATCCTTGGCAGTGACATTGGTGATCTCCTCTTGCTGGAACACGAGATTCCAGATTTCGAGGAACCGATCCTCGTCTGCTTCCGGACCACCGTCAGGTCCAAAGGCAGGGCCGCGATCGATGTAGATCTCCGAGCAGGGGCCGCCAGGACCCGCCACCCCCATATGCCAGTAGTTGTCCTTCAGCCCCCGCTCTTGGATACGTTCTCGGGGCAGCCCGACACCACGCCACAACTCGATGGTTTCGTCGTCACCTTTCAGTGCGGTCACCCACACCCGGTCACCATCGAAACCCCAGCCCCCATCGGCCTCGGAGCTGGTCACCAGATCCCAAGCCAAGGCGACCGCCTCGGCCTTGAAATAGTCGGCGAAGGCGAAGTTACCCAGCATCTGGAAGAAGGTGCCGTGACGGGTGGTCTTACCAACATCATCGATGTCGAGGGTGCGCACACATTTCTGGCAGGAGACCGCACGACGATAAGGGGAGGGTTCCTCTTCCATGAAATAGGGCTTGAAGGGAACCATCCCGGCGTTGACGAACAGCAAGGTGGGGTCGTTGTACAGCAGTGAAGCGCTCGGCACCACGGTGTGATCGTGGCGAGCGAAGAAGTCGATGAACCGGCTCCGGATCTCGGAGGTTTTCATGGTGGGGTTTCCTTCAATGTCAGGTTCAGGAGCGTTCAGGTAATGCGAGCTCCTCGCGGAGTTCAGCTTCCTTCTCACGCATCGCCGTCACGAATGTCTTCCACATCTGGTTGATGTCGGTAGCAGCCTTGTGGCCAGCGGCCTCCACCTGCTCGGCGACCCCTGCTGGGGTGAGCCGACGCAGCCATTGGCGACCACGCAACACCACAGCAACCGCAATGCCGGCACCGACGCAAACCCAGAACAGCCGCCTCACTTCTTGCGTCCCTTCAAAGCGGTGCGCAGGCCATGGGCGATGGCGGCGGTACGTACCAGCGGCCCGCCGAGGGTGGTGGCGAATAGTTGCGACAGGTTCGCTGCTTGCTCACTGACCACAGTGGCGTGGCTGGAGACGCGTTGAGCGTCTTGGGTGACTACTGCCAGCTTCTCCAACTCATCGTTGGTGGCCTCCACGGTGGACTTGAGTTCCACCAAGATCGGCACCGAGTTGTGTCCAAGATCACGCACCGTCAGTCGAGCCTCGTCGAGGAAACGTCCCGCTTTCAGCAGTGGGACAGCAGCCAACGCCACGAGAACACACAGCGCAATTGCCGCGAGTAGGCCCGCGAGTTCACCGACAGTCATGATGGAGTCCTTACGTAGTGGTGTCGGCCACAAACTTTATCCCACCTCAGCGCTTCAACCATGTCGCGATCGCAGATAACCGCTCACCAATCGCTGCTTCAGCACCATGACTGGTGGGATGGTAATAGCTAGCGTCGATGAGGTCATCGGGCAGATATTGTTGCGCGGCAACCCCCGAGTCCTCGTCGTGTGGGTAGATATAGCCTTGACCATGGCCCAAGGCAGCTGCCCCCGAGTAGTGGCTATCTCGCAGATGGGGCGGAACCGAATCCCCCTTGCCCTGGCGAACATCTGAGATCGCACGCTCCAAAGCCATATAGGCGGCGTTGGATTTTGGTGCAGTGGCGGCAGCGACGGTGGCGTGGGCCAAGGTGATACGGGCTTCTGGCATCCCCACCAACTGCACGGCCTGGGCAGCTGCCACGCAGGTGGCCAGGACCCCAGAGGCAGCCATCCCGATGTCCTCGGATGCAGAGATCATCAATCGGCGGGCGATAAATCGAGGATCCTCGCCCGCTTCAAGCATCCGTGCTAGGTAATGCAGTGCCGCATTGACGTCGGAGCCGCGAATGGATTTGATGAAGGCCGACACCACGTCGTAGTGCTGGTCGCCGTCTCGGTCATAGCGCACCGCCGCTCGGTCGACGGCCAGTGCCAGAATCTCTGCTGTGATAACCCGACCCCCTTGGGCGATCGCCGATTGGGCAGCCTCCTCCAGGTAGGTCAAGGCGCGACGGGCATCCCCTGCCGCTAACTGCACAAGGTCTTGTTGGGCCTGCGCCTCAAGGGTGACGCTACCTGCGAGACCTCGCTCATCGACTAGGGCTCGATCAACCAGGGCTGTGATGTCCTGATCGGTCAAAGGCTGTAGCCGCAGCAGCAGCGAACGAGACAGTAGCGGCGAGATCACTGAGAAACTGGGATTCTCCGTTGTCGCTGCGATGAGAGTGACGATGCGATTCTCCACCGCTGGCAGCAGCGCATCCTGTTGGGTCTTAGAAAACCGATGCACCTCGTCGATAAAAAGGACGGTGGATTGGCCGCGTTCCAAGTCCCGGCGGGCCTTGTCCAGGGCGGCACGTACCTCCTTCACACCAGCAGTGACAGCCGATATCTCAACGAACCGAGCCCCGGAGGCTTTCGAGACAATCGCGGCCAGGGTGGTCTTCCCAACCCCAGGTGGACCCCACAAGAAGACACTCATCGGCTGCCCGGCGACGAGCCGGCGCAATGCGGAACCAGGGCCTAACAGGTGGGCTTGACCAACAATCTCATCGAGACTGACCGGCCGCATCCGCACCGCGAGCGGGGCATCGCTGCCGCGGGTATCACCGAGGGAACCAAGCCCAGAGTTGGGGGTTGGCTCGGGATTACCGAAGAGGTCATAGTCCACGCACCTACTGTATGGCGTAGGCTGTGACTGCCTCCACAGCTCCGCTTTCATTCGTTTCGGGAGTCTCTATGTCCCAGCATCGCGGAGACCAGTTCAGCACTCGCCGCCGGGTGGCCACCATCGTCACCCTCGGTTTGCTGTGTGGTCTCGGTCCCTTCACCATCGACCTCTATCTGCCGACCTTCCCCACCCTGAAGGCAGACCTGGCGATCAGCGATTCTCAAGTTCAGGTGACCTTGTCGGCCACGGTCATTGGCTTTGCCCTCGGGCAACTCGTTGTGGGACCACTGAGTGACCGGCTAGGACGACGCCGCCCACTGGTCGTAGCTGCCACCGTCCACATCATCGCCTCGGTGCTGGTCGCGTTGGCTCCCAACCTCGCCTTCTTAACAGCGATGCGTGCCCTACAAGGCATTGGTGCTGCTGGTGGGGCCGTGGTCAGTATGGCGATGGCTCGGGATCTGTTCTCCGGCAGGCGTCTCGTGGTGATGCTGTCACGGCTGGCATTGATCAATGGCCTGGCACCGATCATCGCTCCTCTGGTGGGATCCTGGTTGGTCACGGTCACGGACTGGCGGGGTGTGTTCTGGGTTTTGGCCGGCTATGGCGCCACCATCATGGTGCTGGTGTGGACCTTAATTGTCGAAACCCGCCCCCCGGCTGAGCGAACTGGGGGCGGATGGTCACAGCTGCGGGAATCCTATGGCCGGGTACTCGGTGATCGCCTATTCGTCGGGGTCTGGTTGACCGCCTCATGTGCCTTTGCTGGGCTGTTCTCCTATGTGTCGACATCCTCGGTGCTGCTTCAGGAAACCTACGGGTTGAGTGAAACGCAGTTTGGCGTCGTGTTTGCGATCTGCTCAGTGGGCGTCTTTGCCGGGGTTCAGGCCGGCAGTCGGCTCGCCACCCGATTTGGCCCGCCTCGGGTGCTGATGGCCGCCACCGCAGGGATGGTCCTAGCGGCCTGTTCGTTGCTGGCCCTCGACACCATCGGCAGCTATCTCTGGCTGGTGCCTGCCATGTTTGGCTACACCTGCACCTTTGGGGCCTGTATGCCCGCGGCTCAGGTGTTGGCCTTGCAGAATCACCGCGCCGATTCTGGGGTAGCAGCCTCACTCATGGGGGCCTTGAATATGACTCTGGCAGCCATCGTGGGGCCGACCATCGGTCTATTCCAGCTCACCTCAGCCGCCCCGATGGCCTGGTCGATGCTGGTCTGTGCCCTGCTGGCTACGGCAGTGTTGTGGCTGGTTGCCCGGCCACGACGGATTGAGTATCAGCTGTGAAACGCTTCCCAGCCGTGATCTTAGTGCTCACGGCCACCGCATCCACTCAGCTTGGCTCCTCCCTCGCCAAGGGGCTGTTTTCTGCGGTCACTCCCCTGGTTGCGGTGTGGCTGCGAGTCGGGTTCGCAGCCCTGCTGCTGGTTGCGGTTTTTCAGCCCTCGTTGCGGGGGCGATCCAAACAACAATGGCTGGCTGCGCTGGGCTATGGGGCCGCGCTCAGCGCCATGGGGTTGTCTTTCTACCTAGCCATCGCACATATCCCCATTGGGATGGCGGTCACCATCGAGTTTCTTGGCCCACTCGGGGTCGCGCTGCTCAGCTCACGAAGACTCGTGGATCTGTTGTGGGTGGGCCTCGCCATGGTTGGCGTCGTCCTGCTGGGATTTTCCCCCGCGCCCCTGGACCTGCGTGGCGTCCTTTTCGCAGCGCTGGCAGGGGTGTGCTGGGGTAGCTATATTCTCGTCACCCCGGTGGTGGCCCGGCACTGGGAGGGATTCAGTGGCATTACCATCGGTTTCGTCTTGGGGGCCTTGTTCCTGGTGCCCTTCGCTATCGGATCCAGCCTGAACTCCGATCCAAGCTGGGTACTCAACCCGCAGGTGTGGTTGCTGGGACTGGCCTTGGGCTTGCTCAACTCGGCTCTCCCATTTGCCTTAGAGATGCGTGCCTTACAGCGCATGTCGCTGGCCACCTTCGGCATCCTCATGAGCTTGGAGCCGGCTGCGGCCGCGGGAATCGCATTGCTCATGCTCGGAGAGCGGCTGGGCTGGGTGGAGATGATGGCGATGGTGTGTGTCGTGATCGCCAGTATCGGATCCGTTCGCACCAGTAAGCTCTCGCCGCACTGACCTGAGACTGCGCTGCCGAACCAACCTGGCGCCCTAGTGCCACCACCCCTTCGATCCCTTCTCATCGCGCGTGGCATCGACCTGTCAGTGCAGATCCAGGTGCGACAGCCGAGGTGATTCAGCATGAGTCCCACCGGGGCGTAGACATTGGTGTTCCCTCACCTGTGGGCAGAGCCGCTATTGGACGCTTGTGGCTGTAACGGTCATAGGTTTCCTGGTTGGTTCAAAGCCAATGGCCTGGCGTCCCCGCAAGTCACAGCCTGGGGCCACCTAGCAGACCACAACGGCGGCCTCGTCGATGAAAACACCACCGATCTCCCCCGCATCCGATGGCCCCTAACCGACCAGTAGGGGCCCCGGTGTTCGGCCTGCCCACCCGGTAGTGCGAAGGGCTTGGGGCACCTCCGAGCAGTCGCGGGCGGCAACCCTGCCGAGGCTTAGCTATTCCCAACCCGGTGACGCGAAGATTGCGGAATATCAACAACCAACCGCGGGGCGGCAGCCCATCCACGGCATAGCTGTTTCCACCCGGGGGTGGAAATTCCGGTTCCTAGCCGCTGCTGAGCAACCGAGTGACTAGTCAAGCAAGGTCCGATCCGCCAGCGCCGCACCCTTGATCTTGGAAAATTCGGCGAGCAGTTCCTCGGCGGTGATCGACTTCTTTTTGTCTTCATCCACCTCCAACACGATCTTGCCCTCATGCATCATGATGAGCCGGTTGCCCAACTCGATCGCTTGGTGCATGTTGTGGGTCACCATCAGCGCGGTGAGGTGATGCCGGGCTACGGCTTCCTTCGTCAACCGGGTGATGAGTTCGGCACGTGAGGGATCGAGTGCGGCGGTGTGCTCATCCAGCAGCAGAATCGACGGCCTAGCGTAGGTAGCCATCAGCAGACTCAACGCTTGACGCTGACCGCCGGAAAGCATCCCGACCCTCATTTCGAGGCGGTTCTCCAATCCCAGTTCCAAGGTTTTCAAGGCCTTACGGAACTCCATACGTCCCTGCTTCGTCACCGCCAACTCGAGGCCCCGAGCTTTGCCGCGTTTGAAGGCAATGGCGAGGTTCTCCTCAATGGTCAGATGGGGGGAGGTGCCTGCCATCGGGTCCTGGAATACCCGAGAAACCCAGCGGGCTCGTCGGTGTTCAGGGGCACGGGTCAGATCCTTGCCAGCGATGATGACCTTCCCCAGCTCTGGGACGTATCGGCCGGAGATGACATTGAGCAGGGTTGATTTACCGGCACCATTGGAACCGATGACGGTGACGAAATCACCTTGATTGAGTTTCAGAGACACCTGATCAAGAGCCACCCGCTCATTGACGCTATCGGGGAAGAACCGTTTGGTGATACCAGTGAGCCTCAGCATTATCCTGCCTCCCCTGCTGCCGCGGCGATGGCGCGGCGACGTCGAGCCCGGTATCGCTTGAAGGGTGCGGTCTTTGGCACCAGAAGCGCCACGACCACAAGCACCGCCGAGATCAGTTTCATGTCATTAGCGTCGAAGTTGTTATTCAACGCCAGCTGGATCACGAGCCGGTACAGCACCGAGCCCAACACTGCCGCCAGAACCGCCTGCCACACATTGGTGTAACCGATGATCGCCTGCCCGACGATCACCGAGGCTAGTCCGGCAACGATCAACCCAATACCCATCGAGATATCGGCATAGCCCTGGTGCTGGACCACCAGCGCCCCACACAAGGCCACCAGCCCATTGGACAGCATTAAACCGACGATCTTGGTCGCGCCTGTGTTGATCCCCTGGGAGCGAGCCATCAGCTCGTTGTCCCCAGTGGCCCGGATCGCAACCCCATAGCTGGTGCCGAGGAAGAAATAGGTGGCGACCGCGACCACTGCGACGACGAGGGCCAGGATCGAAATGGAGATCCATGAGGCCATGAGGTTGGCCTGCCTGAGCCCGGTGAATACCGTTTCCACCCGCATCAGCGGCAGATTAGCCTTCCCGAGGATCCGCAGGTTAATCGAGTACAGAGCGATCTGGGTGAGGATGCCCGAAAGCAACGGGTTAATGCCACCGAAAACATGCAACATGCCAGTAATCAACCCGGCGAGGATCCCCGCGAAGACACCTGCCGCCATCGCCAACCAGATCGGACTGCCATGGACCAGCAACACCGCACAGGTAGCCCCGCCTGCCGTGAATGACCCGTCGACAGTCAGGTCAGGGAAATCCAATACCCGATAGGTGAGGTAGACCCCAATCGCCATGATGGCGTAGAGCAGACCGATCTCAACAGCGATGTTCAAGGCGTCACCTTCACTCAGAACTGTTCGGTGGCACGTTCAACGACGGCACTGGGGAGGGTAATCCCCTGGGCCGAGGCGCCTGATTCATTGACAAACAGGTCAAACTCGGTTTGCAGTTTGACCGGGATATCAGAGGATGGGGTGCCCTGCAGTTGCTTGAGCAGGATCGCCGCCGCATCACGACCCTGCTGGGTGTAGTTGACACTCAGCCCAGCTGCAGCACCCCGTTCCATCGTTGAGGCATCAGAACCAAACACTGGAACCTGTTTGCGTTCAGCCACCTGAATCACCGATTCGGCGGCCGACACCACCGTGTTATCGGTGGGAATTAAGTAGGCATCAACCTCAAGTGACTCGGCTGCCTGCTGCACCTCTGAGGAGTTGGTGACCGTAGCTGTGACGATCTCGAGGCCCTTAGCCTCCGCGGCCTTCTGGGCCTCGGCTACCTGGACCTCTGAGTTCACCTCACCCGAGGAATAGACGATGCCGATGGTTTTCACATCCGGAACGATCTCTTGAATCAGCGCCAACTGATCCTGCATCGGGTTAAGGTCCGAAACCCCAGTGACATTGCCGTCAGGGGTTTCCCAGCTGGTGACTAGCCCGGCAGCCACAGGATCCGTCACCGCTGCGAAGGTGATGGGGGTCTCCGAGATCGCCGTCGATAGCGCCTGCGCGGTGGGGGTTGCGACGGCTAAGAACCCGTCGTAGTCACCGGCGGCAAAGGTATTGGCGATATTGGTGAGGGTGGCTTGGTCACCTTGAGCGTTCTGTTCATCGAACTCGACGCTGACCCCAGCCTCACCCATCGCTTCTTTGAAACCTGTGACCACGGCATCTAGCGAGGGGTGCGAGACGATGGTGGCGATACCGATCTTGTAGTTGCTGTCACCCCCCGCCCCGGGGCTGGTGCCGGTGTTGGTGGTGCCGCTGCCGCAGGCGGTCAGGGCTAGGGCCACAACCGCACCGATGAGGGCTTTACGCTTCATGCTTCTCTCCTTGCTGGGCCTGAGACGATCAACAGCCTATTGGGTGTCATCGTCTCAGGCCTTGAGATGTCACTTCTGCGAGACGGCCTCTGGTTTGGCATCGACGCCAGCTTCCTTACGCTGCTGCGCAGAGATAGGGGCAGGCGCCTGGGTGAGCGGGTCATAGCCGCCGCCAGACTTGGGGAAGGCGATGACATCGCGAATCGACTCGGCTTTGCTGAGTAGCGCGACAACCCGGTCCCAGCCGAATGCGATACCACCGTGCGGTGGAGCGCCGTATTGGAAGGCGTCAAGGAGGAAGCCGAATTTCTCCTGGGCTTCCTCAGCACCGATGCCCATGACGTTGAACACCCGCTCCTGCACGTCGCGGCGGTGGATACGGATGGATCCGCCGCCCAGTTCGTTACCGTTGCACACCAGGTCATAGGCGTAGGCCAGCGCATGTCCGGGATCGGCATCGAAGGTGTCGAGCCACTCTGGCTTGGGCGAGGTGAAGGCGTGGTGCACGGCGGTCCAGGCGCCACCACCGACGGCGACGTCACCCTCAGCCTTAGCCTCGGAGGCAGGCTTGAACAGTGGCGCGTCAACCACCCAGACGAAGCTCCAGGCATCGTCATCAATCAACCCGCAACGCTGACCGATCTCATTTCGGGCAGCACCGAGCAGGGCCTGCGCCGGAGCCTTAGCACCGGCCGCAAAGAAGATGCAGTCCCCTGGCTGGGCGCCGGTGGCGGCCGCTAGGCCGTCGCGTTCGGCATCGGTAAGGTTCTTGGCGACAGGCCCCCCTAGCGTGCCACCGGCGGCGAGGGTGACATAGGCCAGGCCCTTGGCGCCCCGCTGCTTGGCCCACTCCTGCCAGGCATCGAAGGTACGCCGTGGCTGCGAGCCACCGCCGGGCATCACGATGGCACCGACATAGTCGGCCTGGAAGACACGGAATCCGGTGTCCTTGAAGTACTCGGTCAGATCGGTCAGCTCGAGGTCGAAACGCAGATCTGGTTTGTCGGAGCCATAGCGGTCCATCGCCTCCAGGTAGCTGATCCTCGGGAATGGGGCCTCCAGCTGGATGTTCTGGAGCGCCCAGATTTCCTTAACCAGCGCCTCACCGAGCTCGATGACATCGTCCTGGTCTACGAAGCTCATCTCAATATCGAGCTGGGTGAACTCCGGCTGCCGGTCCGCCCGGAAGTCTTCGTCACGGTAGCACCGCGCGATCTGGTAGTAACGCTCCATCCCAGCGACCATCAACAGCTGCTTGAACAGCTGCGGGCTCTGCGGCAGCGCATACCACGACCCGGGCGCTAGGCGGGCCGGCACCAGGAAGTCACGGGCGCCTTCAGGTGTGGAGCGGGTCAGCGTCGGGGTCTCGATCTCGACGAAGTCCCGCTCGCCGAGCACCTTACGGGCGGCCTGGTTGACCTTGGAACGTAACCGGATCGCAGCCCCGGGGGCCGGACGCCGCAGATCCAGGTAGCGGTGACGCAGCCGGGCCTCCTCCCCGACGGAGACTCGTTCGTCGATCTGGAAAGGCAGCGCCGCGGAGGTGTTGAGTACCTCCAGCTCGCTGATGGCCACTTCAATCTCGCCGGTGGCAAGCTCCGGGTTGGCGTTACCCTCAGGCCGGGCCTCCACGACGCCGACCACCTTGATGCAGTATTCGTTGCGTAGATCGTGGGCGCCGGAGGAGTCCAAAACCTCATCTCGGACAACAACCTGGGCGATACCGGAAGCGTCCCGCAAATCTATGAAGGCCACTCCCCCATGGTCTCGACGTTTCGCCACCCAACCTGCCAGAACCACTTCCTTGCCGACATCGCTTACTCGAAGCGTTCCAGCGTCATGCGTACGCAACATGCACTTTCCTCTTTCCTCGGCTGCATAGACGGTGCAGCTCGCCGACGGGAAAGTCTAGATGATTACCTTGATTTCTTCGTGATCGTGACTCTATGCGTGCTAGACCAGCCATGACGCCACTGTGAGACCACAACAGATTCCCGCAACTGCGAGCAGTTCTCCTGGTCAACCCCCGAACAGGGTTTCACCAACGTAGCCACCCTCGCTAATACCTGGCGGGACCAGGTAGGTGCCGGTGGCCAGGGTCTTGAGATATTCGATGAACATATCGTCGCGGGCCATGTTCTTGTGGACCTTTGCGAAGCGGCCAGGAGCAGAGACGAAGGCGATGAAGAATAGGCCGGCTGCCAACCGGCCCTGCGCATCATTGCCGTCGACATAGTTGTAGGCGCGACGCAGCATATGAATGCCGTCATTATTCGACGGGTGGGTTCTAGCGACGTGGCTGCGAACATCGATCAGCGGTTTGCCATTGGGCCCCAAGGCTTCGAAATCCGGGGCGGTGAACTCATCGCCACCCGACAGCGGTGCTCCGCTGCCTTTGGCCCGCCCCAGCACCCGGTCTTGTTCCTCCAGCCGCAGACCGTCCCACACCTCAATGGTCATCATGATCTTGCGGGCGATCAGATACGACCCCCCGTGGGCCCATGCTGGCCCTTCACTAATCCATACATGTTCGGCGAGTTTCTCCGGTTCCTCGGCCTTGATGTTATTGGTGCCGTCCTTCTGGCCGAACAGGTTCCGCGGGGTCAGCTGTGTGGCTGAGGTAGACGAGGCCCGTCCGAAACCAAGCTGGGACCAGCGCAGGGTAGCTCGGCCGAAGGCCAATCGGGTGAGGTTGCGGATCGCGTGAACTGCGACTTGCGGATCGTTGGCGCAGGCCTGGATACACAGATCGCCATCTGAGATCTCCGGCGAGATGAAGTCATTGACCATCTTCGGTAGTGGTTCGAATTCCGCAGGCAGTTGATCAGCGATCCCGAATCGGTCCTGGCCTCCTGCGTCGATGAACAGGCTGCGGCCAAACCCGAAAGTGATGGTCAACCCGTTGGGGCCGTGATCGGCAGCCTCACCGGTATCGACTGGCGGAGCCAGGGGGTCCCCGTCGAACGCCCCACCGGCGCCGACGGGGAGCCCCAGGGTAAGCCGGGACGCGGCATAGGTCCAGTCACGGAGCAGTTCAATGAGGTCTTCACGACTCATATCCGAGACGACATCGAAGGCAGCGAAGTGCAGCTGCTCTTGGGCGGGGGTGATGATCCCGGCCTGGTGTTCCCCGTAATAGGGGTACTCCAGTTCCTCCGCAGTGGGATCTTTGTGCGATGAGGACCCGCCGGCTGCCACCATGGCGGCCACGCCGAGGCCAGTGGCCCCGGCTGCCGCTCCGGAGAGAGCCAGTAGGCCTCGACGTGAGAGCCCAGTGACTGGATTAGCCTCGCCCATGATCACTCGATTCCGAGCACCGTGGAGGTGAGTTTACTGAGCGGTTCACGGGTGGCGTCGATCTGAGTGGTCAGTTCCTTCTGCTGTTCTGCCGTGACCGTGTCATAGAGCACGAATCCATTCTCCAGGGAACCGTAGCCATCGAGGAGTGCCTGGAGCTTGTCGAATTCCGTGTTGATCTGCGCGACCAGCGCCTTGCCCTCTTCAGATTTGCGTTCGGCAATCGGGGCAACCAAATCGAAGGCGATACGGGCACCGTCAAGGTTGGATTGGAAGTCCCACAGATCGTAGTGGCTCCACCAGTTTTCCTCACCGGTGACCTTGTTGACAGCGATCTCTTCTAGCAGTGCAGCAGCACCATTGGACACTGTGGCGATGGTCAGTTCATTGTCGGTGATGTAGTTGGGATCGGAGACCACTTCGTAGAGCTTGTTGACATCCGCCACCAAGGTTTCACCGATGCGTTTGCGATCCTCGGGGGTCGATACGGTCCATCCCTCATGGGCGGAAGATCCGTCGGGTTGCACCGCATCGGCAGCGGGCACCCACAGGTCCTTCTCGATCCGGTGGAAGCCCAGCCATTCGGTGTAGGTCGGATCGTCGGCGGCCAGCAACTCAGCCTCCGCCAGGTAATCGATCTCCCGATAGTCGATGCGCGGATCCAGCACACCCAGGGCCTCAGCAATGGGCTCAATCCGCTCGTAGTGCACGCGGGTGGTGGCGTACAGTTCGCGGGCCTTGTCATCTTCGCCTGCGATATAGGCGGCCACGAACTCCTCGGTCTTGGGTACCAGTTCAGAAACCTCGTTCTTGACGAAGTTGACATAGTCGACGACGGCTGCATCGAAAAGTGCCTGGTCCTCGCCAGACAACTCAACGGCCTCACCGGTGACGGTGAACTCCGCCTCACCGACATTGGCGCCCCGCATGCCGGGCTTACAGGCAGTGAAATAGGTGCCTGGCTGCAGGGTGACGCTCAGATCAGCAGAAGCTCCGGGGGCAATATTTTCGCGCTCGGAGACGATGCGCAGCCCGTCAGCAGCAAGCAGGTAGAACTCGGTGGTTTTCGTTCCATCGTTGGTGATGGTGAAGGTGACATTGCCGGAGCTGGCCTGGTTGGCCGATAGCTCACAGGCCGTGTCGGTAGAGCTGACGGTCAGAGCACCGCCTGCTGCCGACCCTTCGGCGGCGGGCTGCTGGTTTTCGGTGCACCCGGTCAACACCAGTGCACCCACCGCGAGGGCGGCGAGACTACGCTTCGGCATGGTTTTCCTTTCGTGGACGAAGGCGTCGAATGAATAACGGCAAGACGATGGCGATATAGACGGCCCAGGCCGACACCTCTAGCCAACTCATGAGGGGGGTAAAACCGATAGTTCCTTTGAGGAAGGCAGCAACCGCACCACTGGGGTCGATAAGATCTTGAACATCGAATGCCCACCCAAAGGGGAAGGCGGCCGCCCAGTAGGGGCGGTCGGTAAAGAAACCCACCAGCACATCGCCGGTACGAAAATCGGTTGGGGTGATGGGGGCGCCGGAGAACGGACCTGGCAGGAATCGGGCCTCCTGGAGATCATGGATGCCATAGGCAAGGATGCCTGCGGTCATGAAGATCAGCAGGATGCCGGTGACGGCAAAGAAGGTCGAGAATTTGATCTTGAGCATGCCCCGAAACACGAGGTAGCCCATGATCACGGAGGTCAGGATGCCGAGGACCGCACCTTGGAGGGCTGCCGGTTCGGTAATCCAACCCCACAGCATCAAGGTGGTTTCGATACCCTCCCGTCCCACCGAGACGAAGGCCAGCCAGAACATACCCCAGCCAGCGCCCAGGGCAACAGCGGCGCTGGATTCAAGCTCGGATTTCATGGATTTACCGGCCTTGACCATCCAGAACACCATGCCCGTCACCATGACCACTGCGACCAGGGACATCCCGCCGCCGATGAGTTCTTGGCCCTCGAAGCTGAGCCCGTAGCGACCAAAGGTAAACAAGGCCCCTAAGGCCAGGGAGCCCAGCACCGCGATGGTGACGCCAAGCCAGATCTTGCCTATGACATCGGCGCGTTCCTGGCGTCGAACATAGGCGACGAGGATCCCGATGACCAAGGCCGCCTCTAGGCCCTCACGCAGGCCGATGAGGAATGAGGCCAAAAACATGGGACTCCCTAAGGCTAGGCTCTGCTTTCTCGACAGGTGAACCTAAGCATGGAGTCAGATATAACGCAACCCCATCGTTATCTAAAAGTTATGCGATGACTTGCACCTGGGCATCGGCGGCAGGGGGTGACCAGCTGCTGGGGTCGGCCGAGATTTGTTCACCAGAACGAATGTCTTTGACCGAGTCGGTGCCAAACCAGACGAATGGAATGCCGCGGCGTTCGGCGAAACGGATCTGGCGACCATATTTATCGGCCTTGGGAGCCACCTCGCAGGCAATCCCCCTGGCTCGTAGTTGCCGGGCAACGGCGATGGCCTGTTCCCGAGTATCTTCGTCATCGACGGCAACCAGCACTGCTGAGGGGACGCTTCGGGAGGCGGTCAGTTTGCCCTTGCCGATGAGCGGAGCGAGGATCCGGGTGATTCCGAATGAGTAGCCGACACCGGGGAAGGTCACCTTGCCATCGCTGGCCAGCGAGTCGTAGCGGCCACCGGATGCGACCGAGCCGAGATGCTCGGCTCCGATGAGAGTGGTCTCATAGACAGTGCCGGTGTAGTAGTCCAAGCCTCGGGCAATTTTGAGGTCGGCGACCACACGTCCTGGCTCTGCGGCCCGGGCAACACGAATCAACGCTGCCAGGTCTGCTAACCCCTGATCGAGTAGTTCGTGGCTGACCCCGATCGCTCGCACCTGATCAACGAAGGATTCATCGGAGGCGGCAATCCCCGCTAGCGCCACACAGGCTTGAGCCTGGGATTGGCTGAGGCCTACCTGGTCGGTGAGCAACTCCGCCACGACTGCCGGTCCAACCTTGTCGTATTTGTCGACGCGCTGCAGCACCGCGGCAGTGTCCTCGATACCTAGGCCCCGGTAGAACCCCTCCGACAATTTCCGGTTATTCACCCGGATACTCACTGGCGGCAGCCCCAGGTCTCGATGCAGTTTGGCGAAAACGTCGAGAGCCACCAGCGGGATCTCAACATCGTGATGATCGGCTAGTGCCCCCTGCCCGACGATGTCGATGTCGGCCTGGGTGAACTCGCGGTATCGACCTTCCTGGGGGCGTTCCCCGCGCCAGACTTTCTGCACCTGGTAGCGCCTAAAGGGGAACACCAGGTGACCGGCATTCTCCAAAACGTAGCGCGCGAAGGGCACAGTCAGATCAAAGTGGAGACCAAGCTCGTCAGGCTCGGTCTGGCTGGCATGGAGTCGCCTTACGACATAGATTTCCTTGTCAATCTCACCTTTGCGAGCCAGCTGCGAGAGCGGCTCCACAGCGCGGGTCTCAATTGGCGCGAAGCCATGCAACTCGAAGGTTGAGGTGATGGCCCCGAGTACATGGTTTTCGACCATGCGCCCGGCAGGGAGGAACTCGGGGAAACCAGAGATGGGTTTAGGGCGGGCCATGTCAGTCCTTCAAGTAGTCTGCGACGAGGTACGGGTTAGTGTTCTTTTCAGCCCTCATAGTGGTGGCTGGGCCGTGTCCAGGCAATAGCGGCAGCTCATCGGGAAGCTGCTGGATGAGAGTTCTCAGACTGCTTCGCATCTGATGGAGATCCCCACCCGGTAAATCCGTGCGTCCAATAGTTCCCGCAAAGATCACATCCCCGGTACAGGCCACCGCCTCAAGGTCGTCTGAGATCACCACCACAGTGGAGCCTTGAGTATGCCCCGGAGCCGGATACGGCCGCAGGGTTAAACCCGCTGTCGAGAAGTCGGTGAAATCACGAAGATCGGCGGGCCGTGGGAGTGCATCCTCGCCCAACAGCTGTGCAATCACTGGGGACAAGGCTTGACCCAAACCGTTCGAGGGTTTCACCAACATCGCCTGATCTGCCGTGGCGCAGTAGACCGGAATATCCCACACCGCAGCTAAGGTCGCTGCTGCTCCGACGTGGTCGAGGTGGCCATGGGTGCAGATCACCGCGGTTGGTTGCCACTCCAGACGGCTCAATGCGGCTGAAATAAGTTCCGATCCACCCACCCCTGGATCGACGATCACACAGGATGTCCCATGCTCGGGGGCGATGAGATAGCAATTGGCCTGCCAGGGCGAGACCACAAGGGTTTCGATACGCACCCATCTACCCTATGGCAGCCTCGCCGAAAACTTGCTTCGTCCCCGCCTAACATCAAGGGCCGTTGTCCCGCTAGATTGTTCCCATGAGCGAACAGCAAGCGCCCGCGGCGTTCGGTCGCGTCGATTCTGACGGCACCGTCTACGTCCGTGTTGGTGACACAGAACGAAGCGTCGGCCAAATTCCCGATGCCACCAGCGAGGAAGCGCTGGCCTTCTATACCCGCCGCTATGAGAACCTCGCTGCCGAGGTTGCGCTGCTGGTCTCCCGCGTCGAGTCTCAAGCCATGTCGCCAGAGGAGGCCCGCAAAGCCATCGATTCGGCAAAGACGAACGTGGCCCAGGCTAATGCGGTGGGTGATTTGGCGGCGTTGACGGCTTCACTGACGGCCCTAGAAGAGTTATTGCCCGCGCAGATCGAGGCCAGGAAGGCCGCTCGGGCGGAACAGCAGGCAGCAACCGTCGCCGCTAAGCAGGCCATGGTTGAGGAGGCGGAAACCCTGGCCGCGGGCACCGACTGGCGACATGGGGTAGACCGATTCAGGGAACTGCTTGAACAGTGGAAGCAGCTCCCAAGGATCGATCGCGCCACCGACAACGAGTTGTGGCATCGGTTCAGTTCCGCCCGCACCCAATACACCCGTCGACGCAAGGCCCACTTCGCGGAACTGAATGCCCGCCGTGAAGAGGTGAAGAAGGCAAAGCTGCAGATCATCGAGGAGGCCAAACAGTTGGCGACCTCGACCGACTGGGGCCCTACCGCAGGTGCCTTCCGCGAGCTCATGACCCGGTGGAAGGCCGCTGGGTCGGCTAAGCGCGCCGATGACGATCAACTGTGGGCACAATTTAGAAGCTCGCAGGACGAGTTCTTCAACGCTCGTACCGCTGCTCAAAATGCCATCGACGGGGAGCAGGCCGAGAACCTGGCGGCCAAGGTTGCCATGGTGGAGCAGGCAGAGCAGGATCTGCATGCCGTCACCGATGTTGAGGCTGCGAAAGCGACGCTACGGTCCTTCTTACAGCGCTACTCCGAGGTTGGCCATGTCCCCAGAAATGCAATGCGGGACCTGGATGCTCGGGTGCGCACCTTGACTGATCGCGTGGCTGAATTGGAGGCAGAACGGTGGCGCCGCACCGACCCTGAGGCCCGGCAGCGGGCCGAAGCGACGGTGGCTCTTTTCCAGGCTCAGGTGACCAAACTCACCAAAGAACTTGAAGAAGCTCAGGCACGAGGTGATTCGCGTCGCGCCAAGGAATTGTCTGGATCCTTGCAGACCTACACGGCGTGGCTTGAGCAGGCTGAGCAGACCCTGCAAGAGTTCCGATCCGCCTAAGCTGATTCATTCCACTCGCCCCGGGCTTGGCCTAGCTGGACCATGAACGCCATTGGCGATCCCAGGACCGTTGGCACACCTCGATGGTGGGGCGGCTAGGCAATAGCGGGGGGGTCCGCTCAACGGGTGCCTGCAATGCAGTCAGCGGAGATGGCACCTCGCGAGGTCAGGTCACAGTCGTGTGGTCTGATACCCACGTCGTTGGGTTTCTGATGCTCACCTTGGTGGGTTCGTTGCCCGACTGCCACTCCGGGGATCGTTCCCGACCAATGCCACGGGCCCTCGCTTCATCGGCCCAGCACACCCAACTGCAAGGATCTGATACCGGCGCAGGAAGCTGTCGACGGTGGAGCGCAGATATCGGGTTGTGAACGAACACGAGCAGGCCGTCAGAACAGCGGCCTGCCTTGTTCAACGGCCTTCTCTTCACCTGAGGTCGCGACCGCCCTCCTCTTGTTGTTTTCAGCGAAGGCCATGGGCACGATATAGGCTTCCTCTTGTCATCAAAATTCTCTCTCCACAAGAGGAACGGCATTTAGAATTTCAGTAAGCCAAATATCATACCATTCCAAGAAGCCAACTCTTTCTTTTTCTTTATATGAATACGGGAAAATCCCGCTATAATTACCCCTTCCGTCGTACCAAACATTACCGGCTTCCTCGCCCTTGACAACAAGTAAGAGCAGGTCGCCGCATCCGAGGTCGCAGATACAAATTGAGCCCTTGATATGATCGGTTGAAAAGTAGCCTCCTCTTAGAACATCAACATTGCTATCACCGGTTTCTAGCGCATCATAATATGAGGCATCGTTCCAAGCCTCACGATAAGGGAAGCCTTCAGCCAGTGAAATCCTATCCCTCCCCTCCTCCGAGATAATTCGTGGATCCACACAACTGCTGCCGCTATCCAATGGGAGCAGTCCCGATCCAGGAGCAGCTCCCCCATTGCCAATGGTTCGTATAAATTCTTTATAGCCCTGAGGAAGGATAACATCATTGGCATCTTCGAAATCTTGAATATCTTCGTTACCAATGGTTGGATTAAAACTCAGCTTTTCAAATCTTCTAGAAATGATATAGTTACCACTCTGAATTTGCTTGATCTTTGCTTCAATTGTGTCTAACATAATTGGCTCTTCGCAGTGGAGGACGCGACCGGTGTCCGGTGTGTTGGCTCGTGGTAGGGGTCGAGGCCTGCTGATGATGGGAGTTCTAACACCACCCACTATAAGGGCCTCGATGTTCAATGCCACCTTTCGCAGCCGTGGTGGGCCTGGGGAGTTGCTGCCGGTTGGATGAGCCATCCGGCTAGCCACTGAAGTCAGCAACAGCCACCCTGCACTCCGTCGAGATGCGATCCTTGGCTTTGGTAACAGTAGCTACAACATCGCCCGCCTCCTCCTCGAATCGGAGGATTATAAGTCCAAGTTCACCGCTAGCTGACGATCCCCTCATGTGGACGAACCTATATGACGGGGCCATGATCATTCGGTAGCGAAATGTCGCGATCGGCGGCCCTTTCTAAAACCAAGACTCGATCGAACTGAAGCGACGCCAATACTGACGCGTTACGAACTGTTACCCGGTCATCTGGGCCCTGGGCTATGGCTGAGGGCTGAAGCAATGCTCATAACGGCGCATTACGAATTGCTGCGGAAGACGTCGTAGACTCCCGGGACTCGTCGCAACTGATTCATGACATGGCCCAGGTGTGTGGGATCCGGCGATTCAAAGGTGAGCTTGCCGACGAATTTCTTATTCCGTCCGCTGCTCATCGATACTTCCAGCAGATCAACGTGGGCCTCAGATAGGGCGTTGCTGAGGTCAGCCAACATCCGGGCCCGGTCGATACCCGCCACCTGGATGGTGACCAAATATTGGGCACCTGCAGCGTTGTCCCAGGCCACCGGCACCAGCCGTTCGGGGCTTTCTTGCAGGGCAGGAACATTGGTGCAGTCGACTCGATGGACCGAGACCCCCTCGGTTCGGGTCACAAATCCCACGATCTCATCACCTGGGATGGGGTGGCAGCATTTGGCCAGTTTCACCGCCATCGTGCCATCGCCATCGACAAGAACTCGCGCTTCGCCTGCGGGTCGGGGGCGTCGGCGGGCGCTGTGGACCACCTCATCCTCAGCGACGGTCTCAGCTGCTTCGTCCTCACCACCAGCCAGTTGGATAAGGTGCTGGACGACATTCTGGGCGCCGATTGTTGACTCGCCAATAGCCTGATACAGACTCGACACATCCGCATGCCGGAGTTCATTGGCGACGGCGGTGAGGTTCTCTAGGGTCAGCAACCGTTGCATGGGCATACCCGTGCGTCGCATCGCCCGGGCAAGCCGGTCCTTGCCCTCTTCAATCGCTTCGTCGCGTCGTTCCCTGGAGAAATACTGTTTGACCTTTTGCCGAGCCCGGCTGGAGGCCACGAAACTCAGCCAGTCACGGCTTGGGCCGGCGGTGGCTGATTTCGATGTCAGCACCTCCACCTTGTCCCCTTGAACGAGCTTCGTTGATAGCGGCACCAACCGACCGTTGACCCGAGAGCCAATACATCGGTAGCCGACCTCGGTGTGCACTGCGAAGGCGAAATCCACCGGAGTCGCCCCTTGGGGCAGGGCGATGACCTCCCCCTTTGGGGTGAAGACATAGATCTCGTCGGAATTGATCTCAAACAGCACCGAATCGAGGAATTCGGTTGGGTCCTCGGTCTCCTTGCTCAGCACGCTGAGCTGGTGCATGGCTCTCAGACCCGCTTCCTCCGGGGAAACACCGTTGCGCAGATTCTCCTTGTACTTCCAGTGTGCAGCCACACCGTATTCGGCGCGTCGGTGCATCTCATGGGTGCGGATCTGTAGTTCGACCGGCTCTCCCCGCTCCCCCAGCACTGTGGTGTGCAAGGACTGGTACATATTGAATTTCGGGTTGGCGATGTAATCCTTGAATCGCCCAGGGATCGGTTTCCATTTGGCATGTGCCAGCCCCATCACCTGGTAGCAGGTCATGGTGTCATCCACCAATACCCGAAGCCCGATCAGATCGTAGATATCGGAGAAGTCTCGGCCTCGTACCATCATCTTCTGGTAGATGGAGTACAGATGCTTGGGACGGCCATAGACCGTGGCCGTGATCTTGTATTCGCTGACCATCTGCTGGACCTCGGCGATGAGTTCCCTCAGATAACGTTCCCGCTGCGGCGCTTGTCTCGCGACCTGCTCCGCGATCTCGGCATAGACCTTGGGTTCAATGGCGGCAAAGGATAGATCTTCCAGCTCCCATTTGATGGTGTTCATGCCGAGACGATGGGCAAGGGGGGCGAAGATATTGAGGGTTTCGGTGGCGATCCGAACCTGCTTATCTGGCCGCAGGAAACCGATGGTGCGCATATTGTGCAGTCGATCCGCCAGTTTGATGATGAGCACCCGCACCTCCTCCGAGGTGGCCATGATCATCTTGCGGATGGTCTCTGCCTTGGCGGTCTCACCGTAGTTGACCTTGTCAAGTTTGGTCACCCCATCGACCATGCGAGCCACTTCATCGGAAAAGTCCTCACGGAGCTGATCCAAGGAGTAGTCGCAGTCTTCGACGGTGTCATGGAGCAACGCCGCCACCACAACCGGCTCAGTCATGCCGAGCTCGGCGATGATGGTGGCAACCGCCAACGGATGTGTGATGTAGGGGTCTCCCGATTTGCGTTTCTGGAGGGCGTGCAGCTTTTCGGCAGTGCGATAGGCCCGTTCAATCAGCGCCAGATCGGCCTTCGGGTGATGGCTTTTCACGATACGGAACAGCGGATCCAGTACCGCCGAGCGTGGGCGCACCGCGCCTAGCCTCGCCAGGCGATGCCGCATCCTCAACCGAGGTTGTTCGGGTCCGCTGGTAAGGCGTTGCAGTGCCGCTTGTTCCCCTACCTGCTCAGCCATGAAGAAATTCTAGTGCCTTGTCAGCTGGTGTCACGATACAAACGCTGTCAGTCGTCATCGATGGGCAGTTCCGGTCGCTGACCGCGTCGAACCACGATGAGTTGATCGCCAGTTTGGATCTTTGCGGCCGTGGAGTCATAGAACCGTCGCATCGTGCCGCCACGGATCAAACCGATAACCCGCTCATGGGTCAAGGAGCCAGGATTTTGACCTACCTCGGCAGGCAGGGCCTGACGCTGATGGACTTCCAACCCAGTGCCGGCGGTCAACAGATCCTGGATGATGTCACCGAGCTCTGGACCGACGGCGGACAACCCCATCAACCGGCCTACGGTATCGGAGGAGGTCACTACCGAGGTGGCTCCGGATTGCCGAACTAAGGCGACATTGTCATGTTCGCGGACACTGACGATGATGGCGGCCCCAGGGTTGAGTTGCCGCACGGTCAGGGTCGTCAAAATTGCAGCATCATCTCTGGATAGGCAGATGATCACTTTTCGGGCTTTGGAGACCTCGGCACGTCGCAGCAGATCTCGCCGGGTTCCGTCGCCGAGGAAGGCGGCGAGGCCGTCGAGGTTAGCGTCGTTCACTGCGACCTCATTGTTATCGATGACCACGATGGCATGGGAATCGGGGCTTTGGCGTCGTAGCGTGTTGACCGCACTGCGGCCCTTGGTGCCATAGCCGATGACGACGATGTGGTTACGCATATGTCTCCTCCACTGCAGATCACGCAGGCTCCGACTGCCCTCATTGGCTAACACCGCGATGGTGGTACCAACCAGCAACACCAGGAACCCGACCCGCATCGGTGTGATCAAGATCGCGTTGAGTAGCCGGGCGTGGGGGGCCCAGGGAGTGATATCCCCGTAGCCTGTGGTGGTCATGGTGACGGTCGAGTAGTACAGCGCATCGACGAAACTCACCCCATCGTCACGCACATTATCGACATAGGCGTCGCGGTCCAGGTAGACCGTCACAGTACTCAGCAACAGCAGCAACAACGCCAACAGCGCGCGTTTGCCGAGCTCCCGTAACGGACGTACCGGGCGCTTCGGCAGGCTCACCACGGAGGTCGCATACCCTCGGGCTACCCGCTTGTGGAACTTGCCCACCGGGACTCCTCGGACTAGACGGTCACCACGGCAGAGCAGCTGGTGATGCCTTGCTCCATCAACCGCTGCCTACCTTTGAGGAAGCTTAGTTCCAGCAACACCCCAACGTGAACCAGTTCCGCACCCAAACGATGGAGCAATGCGGCAGTGGCTGCCACAGTGCCGCCGGTGGCAAGCACATCGTCGACCACCAGCACCCTGGATCCGCTGACCAAAGCATCAGCATGCATGGTGAGAGTTTCGGTGCCGTACTCCAGATCGAAGCTTTCGCTGATGACCTGACGGGGCAGTTTGCCGGGTTTGCGGACCGGAACGAAGCCAGCCCCTAGGGCTAGGGCGACGGGGGCGGCGAAGATGAATCCGCGCGCCTCCATCCCCACCACATAGTCGATCCCCTCAGGGGCGGCTGCGACGATACCGTCAACGGCCTGCTGAAAACCCTCCGGGTTGGCTAGCAGCGGGGTGATGTCCTTGAACACCACACCCGGTTTGGGCCAGTCAGGCACGTCGGCGATCAATTCCTCAACCAGGGTCACGATCGTGCCTTCTTGCGTTGTTCCCGGCTGAGCTTGGCTCGGTGCTGCTGTCGGGAAACCGGCTGCGGCTCATCGGCATCGCTTTGATCCCGATGCTCGGCCTTTGCGGCAGCTTTGGCTGCTCGTCGCTCCAAATGAGCGCGATGGGCTATCTGCTCGGGTTCCTTCTCCTTCATCTGCACCAGCAACGGCGTTGCGATGAAGATCGACGAGTAGGCACCCACGATCATGCCGATAAACAGCGCCAAGCCGAGGTCGAGAAGCGGGCCACTGTGCAGCATGGCACCACCAACCAGCAGCGCGGTTACCGGCAAGATGCCGATCACGGTGGTATTGAGTGAACGGATCAACACCTGGTTGATGGCCAGGTTCGCGGCCTCAGCGTAGGTGTACTTAGATTCACGCAGGTTGCGGGTGTTTTCAGTCACCCTGTCAAAGACCACGACGGTGTCGTAGAGCGAATAGCCGAGGATCGTCAGAACGCCGATAAGGGTTGCCGGGGTGACACTCAGCCCAACCAGGGCGTAGATACCCACGGTGGCAATGAGGTCATGGGCTAGGGCGATGACCGCCGCCAGGGACATCTTCCAGTTACGGAACCACACCCCGATCAGCACCATGACCAAGGCGATAAACACCACCAAAGCGATCAATGCCTGTTGCGAAACCTGTTGCCCCCAGGATGCGCCGATGGCGGTGTAGGTGACCTCTTCGGGGCTAACCCCAGCGAGTTGCGCCAGCCCGGTACGCACCGAGACGGTTTCCTCCGGGCTCAACGCACGGGTTTGGACCCGTACCGCAGACTCACCTAGGGAAAAGACCTGAGCTTCAAGATCGCTGACCTCAAAGGATGCGACCGCGTTGCGAACCTCATCAACTGTGGTCTCGCTGACTGGCATCGTCACTTGGAAATCGGTTCCCCCACGAAATTCGATTCCCAGAGCTAGGCCACGCACCAGCAGACCGATGATGCACACAGCCATGATGATCGCGGAGACGAGGTACCACAGCTTGCGGTGTTGCACGAAGCCATAGGAGATCTGCCCAGTGTAGAAACGGTGGGCCAGTCCATGTTTGCTGGCCATCAGGCCTCCTTCGCGAGGTGGACCCGGCGGCTGCGACGGCCGAGTAGTGAGTCACGGGAAACACCCATATGGGCGGCGTCAAGACCGGAGAGTTTGTGGCCTTGGCCGAAGAACTTGGTGCGACCCAGCAGCTGAACCAGCGGCTTGGTGAAGAAGAAACAGACCGCAAGATCAATCAGTGTGGTCAGGCCCAGCGCGAAGGCGAAGCCTTTGACCCCACCAATCGCGAGGATGAACAACACGATCGCCGACAGCATCGATACCAGGTCAGCGACCACGATGGTCCCCCTGGCCTTCTCCCAGCCGGTCAGCAGCGCCGATTTCAGGCTCCGGCCTTCACGGATTTCATCGCGGATCCGTTCGAAATAGATGACGAAGGAGTCAGCAGTCACACCAATGGCAACGATGGCCCCAGCGATAGCAGGCAGGTTGAGAGTGAAGCCCACGGCTTCACCCAACAACACCATGACGGCATAGGTTCCGACCGCGGCCACCGCCAAGGAACCAATAACAACCAATCCCAGACCGCGGTAGTAGGCCAGGCAGTACAGGATCACCAGTCCCAGGCCGACCCCTCCGGCGATCAGCCCAACCCGCAGCTGCTCCCCACCTAGGGTGGCTGAGACGGTCTCAACCTGTGAGGGCTCGAAGTTCAGCGGCAGCGCACCGAAGTTGAGGATATTGGCCATTTCAGCGGCGCTTTCCACGGTGTAACTACCAGAGATCTGCGCCTGGCCGGTGGTGATGGCTTGGTTCACCCGCGGTGCTTCCTCAACGACGCCGTCGAGGACGATGGCGAACTGGTTGGCAGGCTGGGTTTTGCTCACCATCGCGGTGGTCATCTCCGAGAAGGTAGCGGCCCCTTCAGAATCAAATTCGAGGGTAACCACAGGGTTCACCTCACCAGGCAAGACCCCGGAGCTGGCCTTGGTGACACGTTCACCCTCGATACCGACTGGGCCTAGCAGGTATTTCACAGTTCCGTCACCATCACAGGCGACCGTGGCTTTGTCCAGGGGCTGGGCAACCTCGTCGCCACATTTGTAGTTATTGAACAGCGTAAGGTCCTCTGCGGTGGCGGTGTAGGCCAGCACATCAGTCACCGGGAGCAGCTCCCCCTCACCCGAAGCTGCCGGGGTGAGCGTGGGGGTGGGGGTTGGCAGTCCCGGAATCTCATTTTCGGTCGTTGCTCCAGCCGCCTGCTGGACCTGCAGCACCGGGCGGAAGGTCAGCTGGGCTGTGGTACCGATCAGGTTCACCAGATCATCGCGTTGGATATTGGGGGCGGAGACGACGATATGCCGATCCCCCGAGGTGGTGACCGAGGCTTCACCCACGCCGAGGCCATCGACCCGGTTTTGGATGATGGTCTTGGCCAATTCCAGGGATTCCTGCTCAACGGTGTCGTTGGTCGCGGTCAGCGTGATCGTCATACCGCCTTGCAGGTCAAGGCCGAGCTTCGGTGACCAGGTGTTGTTGGTAGCCATGATCACAAACATGGCGGCGATGGCCGCCAGAAAACTCAATAGCACCAAGCCCGGACGTGACCGGCGAGAAGTTGTAGCCATTGGTCTCAGTTCTTTTCGGAAGTGTTGGTCTCGTCGGTTTCGCTCTGTTGTCCCTCAGCGGGTACGTCGAGTTCCTCCTCGGATTCGGCGTCGGTAATTTCAAACTCCTCTTCATCCTCCTTGGCGAGCCTCAAGACGGCCTGCTTCAGGATGGTGACCTCAACTCCAGGGGCGAGTTCAACAAACATCTGAGTATCTGCGACCTCGAGGACCGTGGCGAAAATACCGCTGGTCAACAACACTCGCGTCCCAGGCTGGATAGCTTCGACGGTGTTTTGGTGCTCACGCATTCGTTTCTGTTGTGGCCGGATGACGAGGAAATAGATCAACACCGCAAACAGCGCTAAATACAACAGCGTCTCAAATCCAGTGGGCATCGATTCTTCCTAACCAAGTGGGTGGCGGATTTGCCGAGGGCCAGAATAGCTCACTCGAACAGTGATGGCTCACCTGCAGGCGGCGTGAGTCCCAGATGGCGCCACCCCGCACCGGTGGCTACCCGTCCCCGCGGTGTGCGCATCATCAAGCCCTCACGGATCAAGAAGGGCTCTGCGACTTCAGACACTGTTTCGGTTTCTTCCCCAACGCTCAGCGCCAGGGTGGACAGTCCAACTGGGCCACCGCCAAAGAGGGTGCAGAGATTGCGCAACACCGCACGATCGAGTCGGTCAAGGCCCCGCGCATCCACCTCATAGAGCTCCAAGGCCGCCTGCGCGTGGGACACTTCAACCTCGTGGTGGCCCCGTACCTGGGCGTAGTCACGTACTCGACGCAGCAGTCGGTTTGCGATCCGGGGGGTGCCTCGGGATCGCGATGCGATCTCGGTAGCAGCCCCAGGCAGCAGACTCACCCCCAGCTTCGCTGCCGAACCCACCACGATGGCGGCCAGGTCCTCAGTGCGATAGAACTCCAACTGTCCAGTAAATCCGAACCGGTCCCGCAGCGGTCCAGGCAGCAGCCCAGCCCGGGTGGTGGCGCCCACCAGGGTAAAGGGGGGTAATTCGATCGGTATGGCCGTAGCCCCAGGGCCCTTACCGACCACGACATCGACCCGAAAATCCTCCATCGCCAGGTACAGCATCTCCTCGGCCGGTCGGGCCAGCCGATGGATCTCGTCGAGGAATAACACATCGCCAGCATCCAAGCCCGACAAGATCGCAGCCAGATCACCGGCATGTTGAATCGCTGGTCCGGAACTGATGCGTAAATTCACGCCCAATTCGGCCGCGATAATCATGGCCAAGGTGGTCTTACCTAATCCTGGGGGCCCAGACAACAGCACATGATCCGGGGCGGTGCCACGATGCCGGGCGGCATCGAGAACTAGCCCTAGCTGGTCGCGAACCCTGGGCTGGCCCTCAAACTCTGTGAGTCGTTTGGGACGCAGCGCCGATTCGTAGTCCTTCTCCTCCAGCTGCGCGGCGGGGTCGAGGGCAGAAAAGTCCATCAATCTCCCCTACCGTTTCGCTAAGGTCCCAAGTGCGGCGCGCATCAGCTGCGCGATCGAAGCCCCCTGCTGTGCCATATCCGCGACCGCATCGCAGGCGGCTGCGGCTTCCTTGGCGGACCAGCCTAAGCCTTGCAATCCTTCGGTGACCTGATCCCGCCAAGCTTGATCACCAGCTGGGATCACCGTCGCCGGGTGCGGGTCATCGTCAAGGGTTAGTAGCGCCGCTTTGTCTTTCAGTTCCAAGACCAGTTTTTGGGCGCTCTTGGAACCTATCCCCGGCACCCGGCACAGGGCTCTAAGGTCCTCGCTCAGGATCGCCGCTTTGAGGTCACGGGGAGTCAGCACAGCGCAGACAGCTAAGGCTAGTTTCGGCCCCACCCCGGAGGCAGTCTGCACCAGTTCGAAGGCCTCCCGTTCAGCCTCGGCGGCAAATCCATAGAAGGTCAATGAATCCTCGCGTACCACCAGGGATGTGTAGATAGTGGCCCCTTGTCCTGGGCGCAGCTGGGCAGCGGTGGCCGGGGTGCAGTGACCTTTGAAACCCACGCCACCGACATCGATGACGAACCAGGTGGCCCCGGCTGCCGCGATGGCGCCAGTCAGCTGGGAGATCATCGTTCTCCTCTCACTTGGGCCACCAGGGCCGCGTACCGGTTGGTGTGTCCACCGCGCCAGGCGTGGCACACTGCCAGGGCCAACGCATCGGCAGCGTCGGCGGGTTTGGGTGGGGTGGCTAGTTTCAGGATGGTTGTCACCATCGCAGTCACCTGGGCTTTGTCGGCCCGCCCTGATCCGGTCACGGCGGCCTTCACCTCGCTGGGGGTGTGGAAGCTCACGGGCAGACCACGACGGGCTGCAACCAGGGCGGCTACTCCAGCGGCTTGGGCGGTGTCGATCACCGACAGGGTGTTGTGCTGAGCAAACACCCGTTCGATGGCCACCACATCCGGATGGTGTTGATCGATCCACGCTTCCAGACCGGATTCAACCTCGACGAGCCGTCGCGGCAGATCAAGATCTGGGTGGGTACGAACCACCCCGACAGCTACGAAGCGGGGGGGACGACCAACCGTGCCATCGACGATGCCGATTCCGCATCGGGTCAGGCCGGGGTCGATTCCCAGAATCCGCTTCATTTCGAACATCGGTTCAAATTATACGTCGGCGTCGAGGGCTGCCGCGACCTCTGGGGTGAGATCGAGATTGGTGAAGACATTTTGCACATCATCGGAGTCTTCCAGTGCGTCGATGATGCGGAAAGCCTTCTGAGCCACCTCAACACTGTCGACTTGTTGGTCGAAGGATGCGACGAATTGAACCTCGCTGGAGTCGTATTCCAGACCGGCAGCTTCGATGGCCTTCCGCACCTCGACGGTGTCATTGGGGTCACAGATGGCTTCCCAGTTATCGCCCTCATCACTGACCTCTTCCAGACCAGCGTCTAGGGCAACCTCGAGCAGGTCGTCCTCGGTGATTTCCTTGTTTTGCTGCTGTTTCGGCACCACGACCACACCCTTGCGGGAGAACAGTCGTTGAACCGAGCCAACATCGGCGATGGTGCCACCGTTTCTGGTGACGGCCACCCGCACCTCGGATGCGGAGCGGTTACGGTTGTCGGTGAGGCACTCGATCAAGATAGCTACACCCGAGGGGCCATAAGCCTCGTACATGATCGTCTCGTACTCGGCCCCACCGGAGATGGCTCCCGAGCCGCGTTTGACGGCGCGATCAATGTTGTCATTGGGTACCGATGACTTCTTGGCCTTCTGGATGGCGTCATACAAGGTTGGGTTACCCGACGGGTCACCGCCCCCGAGGCGGGCAGCCACCTCAACGTTTTTGATGAGCTTGGCAAATAGCTTGCCCCGCTTGGCATCGATAACTGCCTTCTTGTGCTTGGTGGTTGCCCATTTGGAATGGCCGCTCATGGTTCACCTTTGCGTCAGTGGTCTAAATGCACCGGTGAGCTTAGCTCACTGCGGGTGGCAGCTGTTTCGTCATCAGCGTCACGCCGTCGCGCACTTCGTATCCGAGGGTCTTGGTCAGCCAGGTGGCGACCCCCGGATGAGGGGTATCTACACCAATTCCGGCCGCAGGACATCCAGAGTTGGCCATCGAATGCATGGTGCGAGCCAGAAGCGACTGCGCGATCCCCTGATGTCGATACCCAGCCGAGACTCCAAGCCGGTCGCACCAGCCCTCCATGACACCGTCGAGTCCCGAAGCATCATCGGTACCGGACAGGCAATAGCCGACCAGCTCCCCGTCATGGAGAGCCAGCCAGGACCAGTCGCTGCGGAAGGTATCGGCGTTGAGCGAGGATTCCCAGGTATCGGCGGATATCTGGGAGGTGAAGCACTCGTTGTGGAGGGCAAGCACCTGCGGACTCATCGCGATATCGAAGGGCACGAAGGTGATCCCCGCCACCTCAACTGGTTTGGGCAGCTGATCCAGGTTCCGGTGCATATCGAAGAAGTACCGTTCCACCTGGAAATCATGTCGCTCCAAGAGCCGCTGCAACCCAGGCTGGATATCTTCGACATAGCAGCCAAGCCACAGCTTCTGTTGGGGGCAGTGTTCGTCACGCCAACTGATGGCTTGGGCGATCTGCCAGTCCAACACGGCCTTGCCGATACCCTGGTAGCGATGGGTTGGGTGGACGCCACCAATCAAGAAAATGCGCAATTCGTCGTCGCCGGGCTGACGCAGATTCCAACCGAAGGCCAGCAAGCTTCCGTAGGCATCCCAGCCGCCAATGGCATCCCCTTGTTCGATTTCAAGCTGTGTCGAACCGAAGGCCCGGTCAATGGCTGGCATCACGGAATCATCCAGGGCAGCCATTTGGGCGCGAAGGGCCACGACCTCGTCCCAATCACATTCGGTGAGCAGTCGCCACTGCAGGTGCTTTTCGATGTAGAGCTCCACAGCGCCTCCTGACCTATCGGCCCTTGGCCCAGATACGACGCCGCGACACCGCGCGGGGGGCAGACTGTTGCCATAGTCTCCGCCACCTGGGCATTGGCTCCCCCACGGGTGCTGGGCTGGCTTGTTGTATGGCCCACCAGGTCAGTTCGCCGCTGCTGAACAGCACCCCCAGCGCAGCCTGAAGCTCTGCTGTGGCGTCGGCGAGTCGACGTCCCCACACATAGCGGGGGGCTCCGAACCGGGCGAAGATCGATGGTCGCCGGAGCAAAGCTAGTTGCAGCACTTCGTTGAGTTTGAAAGTTCCGATCAGCGCCACCGGGACGATCGGGACGTTGTAGAGGTTCGCGAGTTCCGCTGCTTGGGGGGTGACCTCCCCCACTGCTCCACCGGAGGTTGGTTCCTCGGAGAAGATAGCGACGCTACGCCCCCGGCGAAGGGCGCGATGCAGATTCCGGTTTGTGGTCCGCAGTCTGGCTGGCAGCGCTGCCCTGAGCACCTGCCAATCCATGACCCCTTGGCCATTGGCGACGAAAATGACCGGACCTTCAAGCCCGTCGAGAACACTCATTCCTGCCACCCGGTAGTCCAGTCGCCAGGTCAAGGGATGCAGCAGATTGGGAATTTCACGAAGATCAGTGCCACCGAGGCGCGCCCGAGCCACCCGGCTGGGTTCTGGAACCCCTTCCGGTCGCGGCTGCCACAGCCCGAATCCGGTACGGGCGAAACTGGCCATGTCTGAGAACCAGGTGATCACGGTTGTACTCCGATGACAGCCCCTGGTCCATGGACATAGAGCGGTTCGGCTTCGTGACCAAGCACTTCGTAGGCGAGTTCCAAGGCATCCTGCAAGGTGCTGGCAGCACGATGGCCCAATAGCCGAGCGGTCTCTCGTTGAGCCGACACCCAGATCACAGCCGCGAGATCAGCACTGGCCTTCGCCACTGTGTACCAGTTGTGGAAGACCGCCAACGGATGGGCGCTGTTGTGGTCACGGTACAGCTTGTGATACCACTCATCGGCCAATGCCTGTGGTTCAAATTTGTCGGCGATCTCACGGGAATCGCGGGTGACTGGCAGCACTGATGCCAGGAAATCCGCTGAGGGGGCATTGCTGCGGCTGGACAAGGCGGCAGTCAGTGGATGGAAGGCGATCACCACCCCGCCCGGGGTAACCAAGGATTGCCCGGTTTCCCCGCCAGTGCAGGTCACTAGGGCGTGCCGGGCTGCGCTGATGGGCGATCCTGCCGGATCCCCCTCGTCGAAGAGACTTCCCCATACCGAGGTCATCGCCACAGAGCTTGGTTGGGTGGGAACCGAGTTCGCTGCCTGCCACGACTGCCGTGCTTGCGCCAACACGTGGGCTGGCTCCCCACCTATCACGTCGAGCAGTTGATAGTCCGCCCTAGGCGATGCATGGAGTTGCCGCGCGCCACGCCACGGCAGCGTCGACACCCACTGCCGAGTTCCGGCATAGGACAGCTGTTCAGGTAGCCGCCACTCCCATTCCCTACGGCTCATGAAATCGAGAGGACGGCGCAAATAGGGCTGTCCCAGCACCGCGCTGATCGCAAAAACCGGTACGGCTGCTTGGATAGCCGCAGCCACCTCCTGACAGTCCGCTAGGCTTCCATCGATGCCCTGAATCCGGTTGATAGTGGCGACATCGGTTGCCCCCGCTGCTAGTGGGCAGCGAGGTTCTGGACCGTGGGCCACATCGATGACCACGACGAGGTCTGCCTCGGCGAGGCGGGCAGGTAGGCGGATCGGATGATCATCGACGGCCGCGACACTGACCAGATCCTCTGCTGTGATGTCATGGCTGGTGATCATCTGATCCGGAAGGAAGGAACTGGCAACCCGGTCTCCTAAATAGGCTGCGACATCCTGGGGCCGCCATCTGGCTCCAAGTCCCCCAGCCACAAGGATGGCCACGTCATCGACACGGCAGCGCGCCGCCACCTCCAGCACCCGCTCAACGATGCTGCGCCGCACATCGAAACGCATACGCGGCAGCACCGGATCGACATTTCCCACCACGATGGTGAGCTTCATCCCGGGCCGCAGCCGCTGTTCGAGGGGTTCAGCGCCGACGGGGCAGATCAGTGCCTGATCCACCAGCTGGGTGGGATCCGAGGAGGGCAGGGCCTCTGCTGGGTACAGCACCCTGGTCCCTAGCGGGAAGCGCTGCAGCTTGACATCGGCGCCCGCCACCGTGAGCAGACTGGGGGTCCGCGGTTCGACGACCAATGAGAATCCTGGCCTGCTCATGAAGGTACCTTCCATCGCGGCTGCACGGAGTTTGCAGGCCAGTCGACGATCGACCAACCGGACTCTCGGGCAGCCCGCATCAGTCCGATATCGGGGTTGACCGCTACCGGGTTTCCAACTGTGCGCAACATGGGTAGGTCCACATGGCTATCGGCATAGGCGAAGGAGGCGTTGAGGTCGAGGCCGTGCAGACCCGCGAAATGGGTCAGCCAAGCTGCCCGGGAGTCGCCCACCATCGGTGGTCCGGTCAAGAAACCGGTGCAGATCCCTTCCCCATCGATGGCCAAGTCGGCTGCGACGATGTGGTCGAAAAGACCCTCGAAGGGCCGGGTCAGGGGCCGGATTACTCCAGTGATCAGCACCGTCGTGTGGCCGGCGTCACGGTGGTCACGAATCCGGCGGATGGCCTCTGGTGAGGTACGGTCCAGAACGAAGGGGGTCAGCCTTTCGTCCACGAAACGCTCCAGCTCCGTGAGGCGTGCGCCCTGATAGCGGCGATAGACCTGGCGTAGGAAAACTCCTCGGTCTTTGCGTTCCGCACCGAGATAGTTCGGAAGCTGAGCCGCCACCTTGAATAGTTCGCTGGCACGCTCAACCATGCCCAACTCTGGTAACCGCAGCCACAAATAGGTCTCGATGACATTCGTGGTCATGACGGTGCCGTCAAGATCAAAGGCGGCCACCACGGTGGTGTCGTTGGTTTTCGTGAGGGGCTTGTAGGTCCCCGATCGGGTGGCTCGGCGACGGCGAGCAGCTTCCAGACGACGCACTGGATCTGTGATCGCGGGGGCATGGACCTGTTCGATGTAGTGGGTCCAGTCAAAGCTGGCCGAATCGAAACTGAAGTCGGATTTATCCTCCTGGTGGAGGCTGTTATTGAGGGCGAGGGTGCAGTCGTCGACGAAATGCAGTTCAGACTGCAGATACTCGCCATATAGCGACAGGTATTTATTGAGGAAGTCCAGTTGTTTGGCCGTCTTGTCCAGGGCCTGAGCAGCTGCTCGGGTCTTCTTGCCCCGCGGGGCGAAACTCAGCAGCCGGTTTCCTATGCTGACTCCCTTCGCGGCGAACCACAGTTTTCGCTCTACCGGCTCGGGTCCGGGGAAATCCCAGGTAGCTAACGGCTGAGATCCCTCACCCGGTAGATAGGGGTGATTGGAGAAATAGGAACGGATGTGTTCGTAGATTCCGCGGAAGGTTAATGGGTTCCGTGCCCCTGAGGAACAGTGGTAGAACTCCGGCCGACCCACTGTGGGTTGGGTGGCACACACCGTGACGATCGCGTTGACCACCATGTCGCAGGGAATGATGTCGATGACCGCGTCGGGTGATGCTGGGAACTCGGGCAGTTGGCCTCGGCCATAGGCCAAGATGATGGGATCAGCCATCTTGAAACCCTCGATCCAGCCTGGATGCGGATGCTGCAGCGAGGACTCAACGATTGCCGGCCGCACGATACTGACCTGCATATCGGCACACAGATCAACCACGACGGCCTCCCCCATCGCTTTGGCGAAGGTGTAGACATCGGTCCAGCCCAGAGACCTAGCACGCTCAGTACCAGCCGCGATGAGTTCTTTCTTCACCCATTCGATGCGACGCCGCTCAGTGTCCTCACTGGTGGTGAGGTAGCCGGCACGACGATGCAGCTTTTCCGCTTGCTTCCGCAAAATCGTCAACTGTTCAGAGGTACGTGACCTGGCCTCGACGATCTCCGCCATGGCTAAGGCAGCACGGGTTTCGGCCTCGTAATCCACGTTGTGGGGATGGGCGGCCTCTGGGATGGGGCCGCGGCGGCGACCCGCGGTATAGGCGGTGGAGATGTGCACATAGTGCGGTATCCGCTCCAGCTTCCCGGTGGCATCACTGCAGGATTCTCGGAAACGCTGAAGCAGGGCCTTGGTACCCACCACATTGGTTTTGAACGCCTGGTCGATCGGCGGGTCGAAGGACACATCGCCGGCGCAATGCACGAGCACGTCGATATCACGAGGCAGTTGCGGAACTTCCGGCAGGTCCCCTTCGATGACTTCGACGCGTTCAGCCATCAACTGCTCCACCGAACCGGTTTCAGCGACAACCTGCTTGAAGATGGGTTTCTTCAGCAGCGAGGCCACGCGGTCTGCAGCCGACAGTGAGCCCTTGCGTCGCACCAGTACCGCGGTTCGGGTTTGGGGGCAGGTGGTGAGGAATTTCCAGAGCATCTGTTCACCGATGAATCCAGTGACCCCGGTCATGGCGATCTTCTTGCCCGCCAACAGCTCGGCGATCCGCCCGGTGATTAACGGCGGGGTGTGGAGACGTGCATGCTCTGAGGCACCAAAACTGGTACGCGGTGCGGTCATTTCTGGGCTCCTCCAGTCTGAACGTCGGCTACGGCAATGGCCTCGGCGAGGCTAAATCGACCCAAATATAGGGCAGTTCCGATAATCGCTCCTTCCACCCCTTGTGGCACCATGGCGCGCAGCGCACTCAGGTCTGCCAGCGTCGAGATCCCTCCGGAAGCGACCACTGCGGCCTCGGTGCGGGCACATACCTCAGCCAACAGCTGCAGATTCGGGCCAGACAACATGCCATCGGAGTTGACATCGGTCACGACGAAACGGGGGCAGCCGGCAGCAGAAAGCCGGTCTAAGGTTTCGATCCACGGCCCACCCTCGGTGGTCCAGCCGCGGGCAGCAAGCCGTTCACCACGAACATCCAAGCCGATAGCGATCCGATCGCCATAACGTCGGATGATCTGCTCACACCATTGGGGTTGCTCCAAAGCTGCAGTGCCGATATTGACGCGACGACAGCCGGTGGCTAGGGCCAACTCCAACGATTGGTCGTCTCGGATCCCGCCGGAGAGTTCGACGTCGATGTCAAGACGACCCACGATCTCAGCAAGCAGTTCGGTATTGGTCCCCCGCCCGAAGGCGGCATCAAGATCGACAAGGTGGATCCACCTTGAACCGCCCTCTTGCCAACGCAGCGCCGCCGCCAGCGGATCACCGAACTCTTTTTGTGTCCCGGCTACGCCTTGAACCAGCTGAACGGCCCGCCCGCCCTGAACATCCACGGCAGGCAATAATTGCAAAGCATCCACAAAGCCGAACCCTACCCTGAACCCCCCAGGGCTAGTCGAGAGCACCGCCTGGGTGATGGACTTCCGTCGCCTCGATCTGGGCGAGTCCGGCGCGCAGCCCACGCTCCTGGGTATCGAGATCCATCACGCTCAGTGGCGGCACATGGATGAACCCACACCGAGGTGGTGGCGACCACGATGAGGTGAGATCCAAACTCAGATACATCACGGCGTTGCAGGCATAGGAGCCAGCCGACAGCGACAACTCCGCTGATACACCGGCCTGCCGAGTCGCCTGTGCCATCGCCTTGACCGGGAGGGTGGTGAAGTGAGCTGAGGGTCCTGCTGCAACCACCTGCACGTCGACCGGCTGCGCCCCACGGTTATCGGGGATAGCCGCATCAATGAGGTTGATAGCTACCCGCTCATAGGTCAGGGCTGTCGCTGTAGCCGATAACCCTAGACTCACCACTGCCGTGGGCCGGTGCTGCGACAGCAACTCAGCCAGCCTCGGGGTGAGTGCTTGAAAATCGACTGGCAGTATCGCCGTGACGTAGTCCGCTGCCAGCCGCCCGGCCAACTCGGCGGCAGGGTTGATGGTGGCTCCCGCGAAGGGTTCGAAACCTGTAATCAGGATGCTCATGGCATCACGGTACTGGCACCAGTCACGTTGAGGCTTCCAGGTCATAGCCGTCGCAGCTGTGTCAGCGGGTCGTCGTCGATATCTCGGACAGCGTGCCGATCCAGCAACGTTGAGGCTTCGGGGCGATAGCTGTCACAGTTGTGTCATGGCCAATCAGTGGGACGTACTTCCTGAGGAACTTGCGGTTCGGGCCCGGCGGGCTCGGCGGGTGCTGGTACTGACCGGTGCTGGGATGTCGGCAGAGTCTGGGGTGCCGACCTTCAGGGATGAAGGTTGTGGGTTGTGGGCCCAATTCTCACCCGAGGCGATGGCTACTGAACGTGGGTGGCGGCAGGATCCGGATCTGGTGTGGGGATGGTATCTCTGGCGGATCGGATTGATCCAGAACACCCAACCCAATGCCGGTCATCGGGCGCTGGCCGACTGGGCCAGGCGACTAGCCGGTGATAACCGTCGGGTGGATATCGTCACCCAAAACATCGACGACCTTCACGAGCGGGCAGGATCTGAGGTATTGGCACACCTTCATGGCAGGCTGGATCAGTTTCATTGTCTGGAATGTGGTCGGCCTGGAGTCCCGGATCTCAGTGTTTTGAGTCAGCAGCCACAGCAGCGGGTCCCACCCAGCCGTTGCCAATTCTGTGATGGCGATCTGCGTCCCAGCATCGTGTTCTTCGGAGAAGCACTAGATCCAGATGATATTGACGCCTCCGTCGCCGCCGCAGAGAACGCGGATCTGACCCTCGTGGTGGGCACGAGTTCGATCGTGTACCCGGCCGCCGCGCTGCCAGGAATCGCCCGCGAGGCTGGATGCTATGTGGTCGAGGTAAACCCCAATCCCTCCGGTCTTGAGGTGGATCTCAGGTGGCGTACGACGGCAGCCGTTGGCTTACCAGAATTGGTCGCCAGCCTCGAGTGAACCGATTGTGAGCCACGGCCCCAACAGCTATGGGCACTGACAGGTCACCATGACCAGCGTTGCGGTTGGGTCATCCCGGCTAAAGGTTCAGCCAGTTGCGCAGCAATCGAGCCCCAGCCGCCCCGGATTTCTCCGGATGGAATTGGGTGGCGCAGATGTGCTGCTCTTCGATTGCTGCGATGAATTCCTCTTCATGGCGGCTGGTGCTGACCATAGCCTGGGTTGGGGCATCGGCGGCTTTGACGGCATAGCTGTGAACGAAATAGAACCATTCGTCCTCAATACCGGCGAATAGCCTGGAGCCAGGGGCCACCTCGATACGATTCCACCCCATGTGGGGAAGGCGCCGAGCCGCTAACCGTTGAACCTGACCTGGCCAAATCCCCAGTCCCGCAGTGGTGAGACCATGTTCGGTACCGGACTGGAAAAGGATCTGATGTCCCACACAGATCCCTAGCAGCGGGCGTTCAGCCTCGAGCCAACGGGCAATCAGTGCATCGCCGCCTGCCTGCCGCAGACCCGTCATGCATGCTTCGAAGGCCCCTACCCCCGGCACGACGAGGGCGTCGCAGGCCATGAGCCTGTTCTCATCACCACTGAGGGTGACCTGCGCTCCGGCAGCTGCCAGTGCTCGAGTGACGGAGTGGAGGTTGCCCGAGCCATAGTCGAACACCCCCACGCTGCGGTTCAGAGGGACCCCTTAGTGGAGGGTACCGCCGTGACCCGGGGATCGACGGCGATGGCATCACGTAAAGCCCGAGCCAATGCCTTGTACTGCGCTTCGACGATGTGATGCGGATCACGGCCCGCCAGGAGCCGCAGATGAATACACAACCCGGCGTTAAGCGCCAGGGATTCGACGACGTGATATGTCATCGACCCTGCGTAGGGAACTCCCGATCCCCCGATCCTGGCATAGGCCTGCCCCTCAGGCTCACCCGAACACACGGCATAGGGTCGGCCAGCAACATCGACGACACAGTGGGCCAGCGCCTCATCCAACGGCACAGTCGCATCTGCGTAGCGCCGGATGCCTCGCTTATCGCCAAGGGCCTCGGCTAAGGCCTGACCCAGCACGATGGCGGTGTCTTCGACGACATGATGACCGTCGATATGCACATCCCCATCCGCAGCGATCTCCATATCGATCAGCGAATGCCGCGACAAGGCGGTCAGCATGTGATCGTAGAATCCGACCCCGGTGGAGATGGTGGATTCACCAGCACCGTCGAGGTTGACGGTCACCGTAATAGTCGACTCGCTTGTGCTTCGGGACTTCGTCGCGGTTCGCATCATGAGTGACGTCCTTCCGGGTTGACATCGATGAGGGCCAGGCGCAATGCTGCCATCTCTTCAGGTTTCCCAGCCGAGGCGCGCAGATACCCCTCCGGTCCGGTTTCGCGAATCAGTACCCCACGATCAAGTAGCGCCTGCCATACCGCATGACGATCCTTAAACCGGCCAAAGAGCACGAAATTCGCATCCGAATCCACAACCTCATAGCCGTGTTGTTTCAGCCAGGTTTGGAACTCACGTGCTTGCTGACCCAATTCAGCCACCCGAGCCAGCAGCTCATCGCTGTGGGCCAACGCCACCCTAGCCAGGACCTGGGTCTGGGCGCTGAGGTGATATGGCAGCCGCACGATCCGGCAGGCATCGACGATCTCGGTTGAGCTGGCGAGGTAACCCACCCGTCCCCCCGCCATGGCAAAGGCCTTGGACATCGTCCGGGTGACCACCAGCCGCGGGTATCTGAGGATCAAGGGCAACGAACTGGGTTGTTGTGAGAACTCCTGGTAGGCCTCATCGACGATAACGATGGCCTGAGTATTGGCGCAGATCTCGTCGATAACCTCAGGTCCGATGGAGGTTCCGGTGGGGTTATTGGGTGTGGTGATGATCACCATCGTGGGTTGGTGTTTCTCGATAGCCGTCAACACGGTGGCGGCATCCAGGCCGTAATCCGGCAATCGAGGCTCGGTCACATACCGAGTGAAGGTATTGCGGGCATACTCCGGATACATCGAGTAGGTCGGGGTGAAGGTCAATACCGAGCGCCCTGGGCCACCGAAGGCCGTCAGCAGTTGGCTCATGATCTCGTTTGACCCGTTTGCTGCCCAGATATTAGCTGCGCCGAGCCCATGTCCCAGGTAGGCGGCTAGATCGGCTCGCAGCTGCCAGGCTTCCCGCTCCGGGTACCGATTCAACTGCCCAGCTGCCTCATAGATGGCCTCGGCCATGGCCCGACGCAGGGTTTCGGAGGGGGCGTAGGGGTTTTCGTTGACGTTGAGAACCACCTGGACGTCCAGCTGTGGCGCACCATAGGGCTGCTCCCCCACAAGGTCGTCACGCAAGGGCAAGGCACTCATTGCTGCCCCCGCACAGTGATGGCCGCGGCATGGCCTGGTAGATCCTCCGCGAGGGCGAAACGCCTCACCCCATCCGCGATCTCGGCTAGCGCTGCTGCGGTGTAGTCGATGACGTGCACGGTGCGCATGAAGGAGCGCACATTCAGCCCGGAGCTGTGGCAGGCGCACCCTGCCGTTGGCAGCACGTGGGTTGACCCAGCCGAGTAATCACCGAGACTGACTGGTGCGTAATCTCCGACAAAGATGGCACCGGCGTTACGGATCCTGGCAGCAACCTGCCTGGCATCGCGGGTGTGAATTTCCAGGTGTTCAGCCGCGTAGGCGTCAGCCACCGCGATCCCCTGCTCTAGGTCGCGCACCAACAGCACTGCCGACTGCTCCGCGGTCAGCGCAGCCCGAATCCGGTGGTGGTGTTTCATGGTCGCGATCTGGGTTTCCAGTTCCGCCCGCACCGCCTCACACAGCGAGGTCGAGGAGGTGATCAGCACCGAGGCAGCCATCGGGTCATGCTCAGCTTGGGAGATAAGATCTGCGGCAACGAAAGCCGGGGTGGCACTGTCATCAGCAAGGATGGCGATCTCAGTGGGTCCTGCCTCAGAATCAATTCCGACCAGACCACGCAGCACACGTTTGGCAGCCACAACGTAGATATTTCCTGGTCCGGTGACCATAGCCACTGCCGGGCACAGATCAGCCACACCATGAGCGAACATGGCGATGGCTTGGGCACCGCCTACCGCATAGACCTCAGTCACACCCAATAGTTGGCATAGCGCCAGAATATTGGGATGGGGCCAGCCGCCGTAATCAGGTTGGGGCGGGGAGGCCACTGCGATCTCTGCCACTCCCGCGACCTGAGCTGGCACCACATTCATGATGACGCTTGATGCCAGAGGTGCGAGCCCGCCAGGTACATAGAGTCCTACCCGTTCGACGGGGATATTGCGCACTCCTACGGCTGCACCGGGAGCTAAGTGGGCTGGTTCCGGGTCGACATCGAGTTCCAGGGTCGTGGCCACCTGGCGACGGCGACGAATCGCCTCCTCGAAAGCAAGTCTGAGTTGGGGATCGAGCTCTTCCAATGCCTGTCGCATCACCTGCTCAGGCACCCTGAAATCTGGGGGGACGATTTGGTCGAAGCGTTGGCTGTATTCAGCTAACGCCGCAAGCCCGCGATCACGCACATCGTCACACAGTGGCTGGACCACGGTGCAGGCTTGGGCAACATCCAGCCTGGCACGCGGGATGAACCGCCGATAGTCGTGATACTCGCCGGTCAGGTCAACGGTTCTTAGCACGGTGACTCAGTCTACCGTCGCCACCCGGCGTGGCAGCTGCCGCCGGTCTTGGGTGGGTGGCCGTTCGGGCCAGAAAGCGGCCAGCAACATCACTGGGGTGATCGCGAAGAACGGAGCCACCAGTAATGCCACCAGGGATTGCAGGGCCAAATCGATTTGGATCACATCACCAGCAACCGCGGTGGCCAGTCGCTCATCGAAGGTCGGTGGGGCCACAGCCAGCCCGAGCTGCCACATCACGATAGCCTCGGCGAAACCCCCAACGACAGCTAAAACACTGACCCACCAGCCCCTGGTATTGAACCAGCACCAGGCAACCACACCGATGATGAGGCCACTGATGGCCGCCAAGAGCACGAATAAGGCATCGGCCGCGAAAACATTGGCCAGTGCCCGTTCCGACATGCCAGCAACCAGATCCTGAGACAGGGTGTATCCGGGCCGCAACGCGAATTTGGCCCATACCACCCCCAGTGGGATCCCTAACAGCACGATCACCCCTGCGAACCGAAGTAGCTGCCAACGCAATCGGCCAGGCTGTTTAATAACGGCCATCAAGCCCCCTTCCCGAAAGCAACCGAACTTGGTCCCAATAGTGCCTTCAAATCAGCAAACAGTGGCGATGACGGGGCGACCTTGAAACCATCGCCCAGTCTGAAGGTGGTGAGTTTTTCCCCGTTTCGTAGCTGCAGATGCACCGCCGCACTGCCCGGGTAGCCAGCCAGCACCTGTTTAAGGTTGCTGACCACACCTGGGGTGCAGCGCACAGCGGGAAGGGTCAGCACTACCGGGCCAACTCCGCCGTCGGCGTTAACCTGGGGGGCGTGCACATCCTGGGCTCGCATGCGCACCCGATCCTCAGAAGCCTCCACCATGCCTCTGACTGCGACGATAGTGTCAGGAGCTAGGAACTGGGCCACGGTGTCGTAGACCCTGGGAAAGACGGTCACCTCAATCCCTGCCGCCAGATCTTCGACGGTGATAATGGCGTAGAACTGCCCTCTTTTGTTGACCTTACGTACCACGGAGGTGATGAGCCCGCAGATAGTGGTTTCCCCTCGGTGACCGGATTCACTGGCGATCTGAGCCACCGTATGTTTACCGTGCTGAATCAGGACATGTTCTAATCCGTTGAGGGGATGATCGGAGACATAAAGACCCAGCATCTCCCGTTCGAACGCGAGTTTGGTGCGCCGATCCCATTCCTCCACCTCGGGGATAGGGGCACGATCATAGCCAGATTCCCGCTCCTGAGCGGTGTCAGAAAAATCGGAGAATAGGTCGAACTGCCCGTGCTCTTGGTTCTTTTTCACCTCAATAACCGCGTCAACGGCTTCCTCATACACCGCCATGAGGCCACGGCGAGTGTGTCCAAGTTCATCAAAAGCCCCCGCCTTGATGAGCGATTCCACGACGCGTTTGTTACACATGAGCAGTGGGGCTTTATCAAGGAAGTCATAGAAATCCTTGGCTGGCCCGACGGCTGCCCGCTCCGAGGTCCAGGCAGATACCACCTTGTCACCGACATTGCGGATAGCGCCCAAACCGAAGCGGATGTCCTTACCGACAGCGGTGAACGCCAGTTCGGAGGAGTTGACATCTGGGGGCAGCACCTCGATGCCCATGTGTCGGCATTCAGCTAGATATAGAGCTGATTTATCCTTGTCATCACGTACGGATTGCAGCAGGGCTGCCATATATTCGGTGGGATAGTTCGCCTTGAGGTAGGCGGTCCAGTAGGAGATGACGCCATAGGCTGCGGTGTGGGCTTTATTGAAGGCGTAGTCAGAGAAGGGGACGAGGATATCCCACAGCGACTGGATCGCTTCATTAGAGTACCCATTGGCACGCATTCCCTCAGAGAAGGGAACAAATTCAGCATCGAGCACCTCCTTCTTCTTCTTACCCATGGCCCGGCGCAGCAGATCAGCCTTGCCCAGCGAATAGCCAGCCACCTTCTGGGCGATCTGTTGCACCTGCTCCTGGTAGACGATGAGCCCATAGGTCGTTGCCAGAATCTCTCGCAGCGGCTCTTCAAGCTCTGGATGGATGGGAACGATCTCCTGCTGGCCGTTCTTGCGCAGTGCGTAATTGGTGTGCGACTGGGCACCCATCGGACCCGGTCGGTAGAGCGCGAGTGCCGCAGAGATATCTTCGAAATTATCGGGCTGCATCAACCGCAGCAGGGTCCGCATACCCCCACCGTCGAGCTGGAAGATCCCCAGGGTTTCACCGCTGGCCAGCAACTCATAGGAGGCCTTGTCGGTCATGTCTAGGACGAGTTCGTCGAGGTCGAGATCAAAACCACGATTCAGTTTGATGTTACGTACCGCATCGTCGAGGACGGTGAGGTTACGCAGCCCAAGGAAGTCCATCTTGATCAACCCCAGGGATTCGCAACCGGGGTAGTCAAACTGGGTAATGATGGCCCCATCGGCCTCCCGTTTCATCAACGGAATGATGTCGATCAGCGGCTGTGAACTCATGATCACGCCTGCGGCATGAACTCCCCATTGGCGTTTCAAGCCTTCGATGCCTTTGGCCGCCTCGACCACTAGTTTCACCTGCGGATCCTCTTCATAGAGGTCCCTGAATTCAGCGCCTTCGGCATAACGCTTATGCTCGGGGTCAAAAAGCTCCGGGAGTTTGACGCCCTTACCCATGACATCAGCAGGCATCGCCTTGGTAATTTTCTCACCCATGGCGAAGGGCATGTCCAGGACCCGCGCAGCATCTTTGATAGCCGCCTTTGCTTTAATTGACCCATAGGTGACAATTTGGGCGACCTTATCGTTACCGTACTTTTGGGTCACATAGGCAATCACCTCGCTGCGACGACGATCATCGAAGTCGATGTCGAAGTCGGGCATGGAGACCCGTTCGGGATTGAGGAACCGTTCAAACAGTAGGCCGTGTTCCAGGGGGCATAGGTCGGTGATCCGCAGCGCATAGGCGCAGATCGAACCGGCACCCGAGCCACGGCCTGGGCCCACACGGATCCCATTGCGTTTGGCCCAGTTGATGAAGTCAGCCACAACGAGGAAGTAGCCGGTGAAACCCATTTGGGAAATAATTCGGGTCTCGAATTCAGCGCGTTCCCGGACCTCGTCGCTGATCTGTCCGCGGTAGCGTTCCTGTAGTCCTCGCTGGACCTCCTTATGGAACCAGGTGTCTTCGGTCTCGCCAGATGGCACATCATAGACGGGCATAAAGGTGCCCATTCCCTCCTCAAAGGAAGTTTCGATGCGTTCGGCAATGGCGAGGGTGTTGTCGCAGGCTTCAGGGAGTTCCTGGAAGAGGGTCCGCATCTCGGCTGGGGACTTGAGGTAGTAGCCAGAACCATCGAATTTGAACCGGTCGGTCTGGGCTTTTCGCGACCCCGCAGAGACACACAGCAGGGTGTCGTGGGCGTCCGCATCGTGCTGATGGACGTAATGGAGGTCGTTGGTGGCTACGAGCGGCAGATTGAGTTCGCGAGCCAGTCGCAGCAGATCGTGACGTACCCGGGTTTCAATGTCGAGGCCGTGGTCCATTAGTTCGACATAGAAATTGCCTGCCCCGAAGATGTCACGAAACTCGGCTGCTGCTGCCACCGCGTTGTCGTATTGGCCCAGCCGCAGGAAGGTTTGCACCTCGCCCGAGGGGCATCCGGTTGTTGCCAGGATCCCCTGGGCGTATTCATTGAGCAACTCCCGATCTGCCCTGGGCTTGTAGAAGAAGCCCTCCAAGGAGCTGCGGGTGGACAGCCGGAACAGGTTGTGCATCCCCTGTCGATTCTCCGCCCACATAGTCATGTGGGTATAGGCACCTTTGGATGCAACATCGTCACCAGTGCCGTCGCCGAATTGAACACGTTTGCGTTCCGATCGGTGAGTGCGGGGGGTCAGGTATGCCTCGAGCCCGATGATCGGTTTGACATCGAAGTTCTTTGAGGCCTTGTAGAACTCATAGGCGCCGAACAGGTTGCCGTGGTCGGTCATGGCCAGCGCAGGCATCCCCATCTGCTCGGCTCCGCGAAACAGTTCCGTAATCCGAGCCGCACCATCGAGCATGGAGAACTCAGTGTGACAGTGCAGGTGAACGAACTGATCTGACAACTTCTCCTCCAACCCCCGATCCAACCGAGCCTGCCCCACCCTACCCCCATCGGCGAGGTCAATCCCTCAAGCCAGCCTCGCTGCGTGCCTCACCCGCCTGGCATGACTGATGCTGTCAGGCGTCACGACTAAACTCAGCGCATGATCGCACCCGCCCAACTCGTCGCTGACTTCCCGAGACTCTCCCACTCGGCCAGAATTCAGGCTGTGGTTGGTTGGGCGCTGGATCACCGTGCCCACCCCGACTTGGCTGCTGCGCTGGATGAATTGACAGGGCTGTCCACCTATCACGCTGGATTGGTGGTGGATGCGGCGCGTGCTATCGACGATCTGCCTCGGTTACGACAGCTGGCCGCTCACCCCAGTACCGCAGTGCGGATGCGAGCTTGGCAGATCCTCCCCCTCGCCGAGGTCTCCCCTGGTGACTACCTCGAGATGCCGATCTCTCTGCGGCGACGCCTGGTGTCGAGGCTTCATCGTGAAGAACGTACCGACGTCATTGCCCAGCTCTTGAAGCTGGAACTGAGTGACCAAGAGCGGGCGAGCCTGCTCGCAGGCGCGCCACCCGAGGAGTTGGCAGCCTATCTGCCTGATCTAGCGGATCTGGTCAATGTCGCCGCTGTGGGCCGACGTTGCCCGGACCTGGTGCTCGTGCAGTTGCGCCGCAGGATTGCAGGCGCGCCACCCACGGTACGGGATGCTGGGTGGGCCTGGGTGGCGCCAGCGTTGAAATATTTAGTGCTGCACAATCCCACTGAGGTATTACAGCTGCTCACCACGGATGGTCCCAGTTCGGTAATCCCACCGGTCCTGAGCCGACATCTAGGCAGGCTACTCCGCCACGATCCCAAAGCCACCATCGCCCTGCTGACCCGTAGTCCCTGGGCTGCCGGATTCGAGGGTCGCCCCTCGATCCGGCTGGTGCGCAATCTTCGACGAAGTTTGCACCATCTCAACCATGATGATCGGGTTACCTTCGCCCGAGCCCACGTGCACGACAACTTCCGATTCGCGGCGATTCTCGAAGCGCTGCCTCCTAGTCAGCGTGCTTCGCTGTTCCACGATGCCCTGGCCGGGATCCAGATCTCAACCAAGCAATGGGCTCCTCAACTACTTGAGGTACTTCCGCGGCAGCTCCGGGAGGCTGAGGCCCGCCGGATGGCGGGATTGCCTTCAAACAACACCGTCATGGGACAGCTGCAGCTGGCTGGATATCGTCATCCCGACGAGGCCCGTCAGATCGCCTTGCCTAGTCGTCGAGCCACTGATGCTGAGGAACGGGCTACCGCGCTGGCAGCTTTGGTCCTGACCGCGGCCCGCAGCCGAGACATTGGGGAGATATCCCAGGCCCTGAGGCTATGTGACGAGATCATCAAAGAGCAGGATCCAGTCAAACTTGCGGTGGTTGAGGCCATCGAAACCATTCCTATTAGTCTGTTGGCCCAGGCTGATGTGGCCCCATTGAACCGGCTTACCAAGGCATGCTCGGATGCTCGTGACTCCTCATGGAGCACGATGACCGCCTAGCAGCGCATCGCTTGGGGTTTGATCCAGCATGCAGCCCAGCTGCATCGGGTCGATGCTCATGCTGTTGAACTGTTGTCGACCACCGCTGAGGGAGTTCAGTATCAGTTTGTTCCTTGGCGACTACACCTGCCGCGCCCTGCCGTCAGTTGGTTGCTGACCGCACTGGAACCGCAGCTTGTGGCTGCTGCTGAGCGTGATGACTATCAGTTGTTCTTCCTGATTGCTCGGGCCCTACACCGAGCTGGCTGGGGGCAGCCGGCACTGGATCGGATCGCTGAACAAGGCCTTGGCGCCGCGACCAATGAGAATGCAGCCAGTGCGGCCCGGGTCTGGCTGGCCAATCCCGCCACCCGAGCGGAACGTGTCGGCAGCTTACTCACCTTCGATCGTTCCTTCGCCACGCTGCATGTGGTGGCTCAAGCCATCTGCCGTCACCGTCAGGATCTGGTTGAGGTGTTCTATGATTCTGCGCCAGTCCGAGGACGATTTCGGCATGGCAAATCATCTTGGCTGGCTGTCCTTGATGGGCCTTTCGGCGGCTGGCTACCTCAGCATCTCAGTTCCTACCGTCAGGCTCTGGCTGCCAAATTGGCCAAGCCCTCGACCACTGAATATGACCGGCGCCAATTGCTGTTGTGCATGGCGAAGCTCCCAGGCACCACCGTCAAGGATCTGAGTGGGTACCTACGTACCGCTGCGGCACGGGAGTCAATGCTGGAGGCGATGGTTCATCTAGACGAGCCGGAGCCAGCCTTGGCGCAACTGGTCTCTTATGCCGATACTGATCATGCCTATGTCGCCATGTATGCCGCCCGCCCGCTGGTGCAACGTATCGCACCCACCCGCGCTGCTGCCTTGCTCGCCCCGTCGCTGGGTCCTGCGGCAAGGGCCACCGCCCGAAAGGAAGCGATTCGGTTGTTGGGGCTGCTGCGCCTTCCTGACACCTTGTCGGTGGTGGCGGCCACGGGGCTTGATCCCCATCAGGTTCGCGATGTACGGATCGCGGCTGGTCGAACCCTCCTGGAATTTCTGCATGATGACCAAGCCTGGGAGGTGATCGCCAAGTTAGCCGTTAGCGGTCGCGACGAGGCCATCGCGCTGGCACGTACCTACCCCACTCAGCTCGCGGCCAGACACCGCACCCGATTCGCGGAAATCATTGCCTCCGCAAACAGTGAGTCAGAGGGGGTGAATCACTTAGCACGGTGGGCTGAATATGTCTCGCTGGCAGGCTTGCGTAGCCCAATCCTTGACAATCACACCATAGTTGGGCAATTGGCAGCCCACACCTTTGCTGATTGTGCCCGTGCCAGCTCGGACTGGTCGGTTGTTTTCTCGGTGGTCGAGGAGCTGCTGCGACGTTCGCACAGTTCGACGGAACCCGATGCCCAAGAAATGCTGGATAGACCCCATGCTCGCCGACTCAAAGAAGTGATTGAGCAGATCCTCGACGGATCATGGGAGGATGCGATCTGGCATCGGGAGTCGCTGCGTCGGCTCGCTGAGATCATCGGTGATCAACCCGATGTGGTGGACTTGACCTGGCAACTGCTGCTCCACACAGTTCAATGGCACAGCCCAATACCGGATCTCATTAACCTGGCCCTCACCACCCGCGATGCCAGCCTCACCCACCCGCTATATCAGGCTGTGTATAGCTTCCTCGTGCGGCAGGAAGAGGACATCCACGGCACATTGAGCTTGGATACCGAACTCATCGACACCTTACTGGTCATGGCTGAACCAGGGGCTGCGGCTATCGCCCTGGCTGTCGTGCTCTATCAGGGGCATCGTCTTGGGTGGCCGGAACCCTGGCGGCAGCGGCTGCGGCGGCTTCGAGGCCACCCATTGGCGATCATCGCCGGGTGTGCGTCCCGGTTTTTCACCACGATCGGAAGCTAACAGCGGATTGGCAAACCTAGAAGTCCAACTCGGAGAAATCAACTTCAGGAGCACTACGAGCCTGATCTGGGAGGCTTAATGACACTGGGTCATAGCTGAAACTTGACTCACCAGTCACTGTGAAGGTCATTTTCTCATCCCTTGCCTCAAACTCCCCTCTCAGGTCAACACTCGTTGCCTCAGTATGGTAGGTCTGTTGATTGACCGTCCAAGACACTAACGCATAGTTCACCTTCTTGACCTCGAGTCCGGCGCTTTGCGGTTGGGATGCAAGGATTTTCTTGATAGTTGCCTCGGAGGGTTGTGCCTCAATGATGTAGCTATCACCCTCAGCTCGCACTCCAAGCTGCACCGGATGCTCCATATAGGATTCTATTGTGGTCTGCTGTGAGAGGTATTGCTCCGCCGCTTTGGTCAGCTGTTCCTCCGTGGCTAAGGCCTGGGACCAACTGGAATGCCCCGCTGGGGGACGTAGATAAATCCGATAGTCGGAGTCCTCACGGGCAAGGTATATCTCTGTCTCAACCGATGTAGACTTCTCTGAGTTCAGAGTTACGTTACCAGTGACGGACATTGCTAAAAGCTCATCAGCCGCAGACTCTTGGGCCTCAACGTTCATACTCATAGACATCTGCTCGGTGTCGGCATCCACAGAAATATCTGACTTCATGCTCACCGACTAATCACGCCCCAAGAACAAGGAATCCTTAGCTACTGATTCCGCAGCGATGGCTTTTTCCAAGATGGCTGCTGCATCTAACTCAGCATCATTGCGAACCTTAGGAGTAGTCGCACCACAGCCGGTCAAGGCCACGGCACAACTGACAACAAGGGCTATCAAGCGATACACCACGATGTGTCCTTCCAGAATTATCGATAGGCGCACTTTGTACCCATACATTCATCATGGTAGGACGGCAGCGGGTCATCACCCGCGACGCACACCTGCCGCCAGCTCGGCAACCAGAGCACTCAGCCGGAGCAGATCCGCTGGTAGATCGGTTCCGTCGCTGGCGAGACATCGCACCAGGGCCGAGCCAACGATCACCGCGTCGGCATAACCGGCTACCTGTGCTGCCTGATCACCAGTGCCTACTCCCAAACCGATTCCGACAGGCAGCTGCGGATCGACCTTCCTGGCGCGTTCAGCGATGATGGGGGCAGCCACCGAGGTAGTCTGTCGCACCCCCGTCACCCCCATCACGCTAGTGGCGTACACCCATCCTCGGCACGCAGCTAAGGTCATTGCGATCCGCTCTGGGGTGCTGGAGGGGGCAATCAGGAAGATCCGATCGATTCCGTGGTTGTCAGTGGCTGTGATCCACTCGGCTGCCTCATCCGGAGTGAGATCAGGGGTGATGACCCCTGCTCCCCCTGCATTGGCCAGATCTCGTGCGAAAGCGTCTGGACCGTACTGTTCAATGAGATTCCAGTAGGTCATCACCACTGGGGTACGACCAGACTGGGCCACCACCTCGGCGGCGCGGAAAGCATCAGTGGTTCGCACCCCCCGGTTCAACGCCTGAGTTGTGGCCTGCTGAATGACCGGCCCGTCAAGAAATGGATCTGAATAGGGCATACCGATCTCAACCACATCGGCTCCCTCACACAGCACCTTGTAGGCCTCGAGGCTGTCCGCGACGCTGGGATAGCCCACCGGAAGATAACCGATGAATGCTGCCCGCGACTCCGCCCGACAAGCCGCCAATACCCGACCGGAGTTACCCAGCCGGTTCGGATCTGTAAAAGTGCTCATGCCAACTCTCCCACTGTGACATCCGGCTTTCCAGACATCTGGAACCAGTCAAAAGCGGTCGCCACGTCTTTGTCCCCACGCCCAGACAGACACACCAAGATACGGGGTTGCAGTTCAGGCTGTTCCTCCGCCAGCCGAAGGGCTAGGCGTTGGGCCCCAGCCACCGCATGGGCCGATTCAATGGCTGGGATGATGCCCTCGCTGCGCGTCAACAGCCTAAAGGCCGTCATCGCCTCGTCATCGGTGACCGGCTCATAGGTGGCACGACCCTGCTCGGCTAACCAAGCGTGTTCGGGACCCACACCTGGATAATCCAGCCCGGCTGAAATCGAGTGTGAGGCCATAGTTTGACCATCCTCAGTCTGCAGCACGAAGGTGCGGGCACCATGCAGCACCCCAGGACGACCCGCCGTGATAGTAGCCGCGTGACGTCCGCTAGCAATCCCTTCGCCAGCTGCCTCCACACCAAGCAGGCCTACGGATTCATCAGGGATGAAATCAGCGAAGGCACCGATTGCATTCGACCCACCACCAACAGCAGCGACCACCCAATCGGGCAGCCCCCCGTGTTCACCGAGCAGTTGGGCTCGGGCCTCTGTGGAGATCACACGCTGCAATTCCCTCACCAGATAGGGGAAGGGATGCGGGCCACCGACGGTGCCGATGAGATAGTGGGTGTGATCGACGGTGGATACCCAGTCACGCATTGCCTCATTCATCGCATCCTTGAGGGTGCGCGACCCGGAAGCCACCGCATAGACCTCAGCCCCTAGGAGTTGCATCCGAGCCACGTTGAGGGCCTGGCGCTGGGTGTCTATCTGCCCCATATAGATGCGGCATTCCAGCCCCAGTAAGGCAGCCGCGGTGGCGGTGGCTACCCCATGTTGTCCCGCCCCCGTCTCGGCGATGACCCGAGTCTTACCCATCCGCTTGGTCAGCAATGCTTGGCCCAGCACATTGTTAATTTTGTGCGCCCCGGTGTGGTTGAGATCCTCACGTTTGAGATAGATCGTGGCGTTACCGCAGTGGCGGGAAAAGTTCTTCGCAACCGTGACTGGGGTGGGGCGCCCCGCATAGTTGCGTTGCAAATCGGCGAGCTCCGCTTGAAACTGGGGATCAGCGGTGGCGGCCTGAAAGGCCTCGTCCAGTTCGGCTAGTGCAGCCCGGAGGGCCTCAGGCACGAAGGTGCCACCGAAACGGCCAAAGTGGCCACGCTCGTCGGGAAGGGAGATCATGCCGCCCAGCCTACTTTGCTTATCGCCCCGCAACGGCGACTGCCCAGAACCCGGCTGCAGGAACCACATTTCGTCAGCTGCCGGGGACCCACTGAGTGAAGTAATCCGCGGGGTGGTTGCCCATGCATGTTTGGGGCATCGTCGTCAAACATGTTGCTCTCATCACCCTTAGGGCGGGCTTGTGATTGGCGGGCACCCGGACCTTGGCTGAATGATACATAATCATTCATGAGTACCGCTTGGTGTCAAGTGGTCGCTCTGGCTGCCGGGAAGTCGGGGCCTTCGATCCGGGAGGCGCAGCTGGCGGCCCAGGTTGAGGACCTCACTTTGGTGCTCGGTGAGGCAGCGGTCGAGTTGCATGCCTGGAAGAAGAGCGCGGAGGGCCGGCTGGGCCCTTCGAAGACCTCGAGACGACCAGTGGAGGAACCTGGCGGGTTGCCGGGGGTTCGGACTACTACTCGAAGTACGAGTTCGGCTGGCACTGGTCACCGACTGCGAACCAGGACGACGCGATTGCCGGGATCGAGCTGGCCCTGACCGAGGCTGAAGCCTTGCTCGACGGGCCCAAACTCATCGATCACCTGACGGATCCCGCCACGGGTGAGATCGTCCCGCAGCGCGCTGGTCACAGACAACAGCGGTCCGTTCCGGTGAGAGCACGTCATCACAGCCCATCCCGAGCTGCGGCATGTCCGCACCCGTGTCAGAAGCCCCGGCCACAACGGCGTCCGCGAACGGGCCTTCCAGAGCTTGACGTATGAGCGGCTCTACCACGAACAGATCGATCACGCCCTCGACCTAGTCCTCGAAGCCGATGCCGATCGAGCTGAGTTCAACACCATCCGCCCGCACCAAGCACTGGCCTGAAACCGGCCCTCACAGGCACACCGCGACGTCGCCGACCCAAGGAATCCCAACTATCCCAAGGCCGAAATCCTGCCAACTACTTGATGCAGGGCAAACCGAGCCCTCGGGTGGACGTTTGGGCTCGACTGCGTCACGACCCACCTTCAATCACAGAAACCCTGGAAATAATCTTCGTTACAGATTAGTGTGGAACTCGGGCGTCCGCCCAGTACAAGAGAGCGAAGGAGTGATCTATGTCCACACCCACACAAGAAGCCCCCAAGACGACCTTGGATGAACATGGTCAGAGTTCGGACCTCCTCCTTGATCTTGACGAGGTCTTCGAGCTCGCCGAGCAGTTCGAGAGCAGCGACCCGGAAAACCGTCCTGTCGTTCTGTGCAACATCTCAGCAGCGTTCTAGGGTAGCTCCTAGGTCATCCAACACGCGGTGCCGGGTCAAGCCTGGAACCATACTTGATCCGGCACTGTACAGAAGGGTTATACCCATGGCAGTTGTACCGATCCAGATTATCCGGACACCACACAATTCAGGCATTATGGCGTTTGGGCCGGAAACCATGCGCATGGCCTCACTTCCTTCCGTGACGGCCGAGAAACTTTCGCGATACGTCGGAGCAGGTCACCAAGAAAAACCACCATTGACAGAAGCTGAAGAAGCTGAAATGAGCCAATGGGCCGAAATTGAGAACGCACTCGAGTCCAATCCGCTGAGCCTTCCACACAATCAGGACGAGACAATATCGCAACTTGTGCTTAGCAACACATACACCTGCAACATGGGATGCACCTACTGCTATAACGAAATGGATAGCAAGCCTGTAAAAGGCTCACAGACGACAGAAGGGATGTCTCTTCAAACGGCGCAGTCCTCCCTCGACATGACCATCGCGCAAGCACGAAAGGGGACACGTCTAAAACTATTCTTCGTCGGCGGGGAACCTCTGCTTGAGCGCCAGCTAATGGAGTCAGCAGTTAGCTATGCCAAGGAGCGGTGCGCCGATGCTCAAATAGGCCTCGACATCATCGTCTACACGAACGGAACACTCATCACCAGAAGAACCCTCGAATGGTTCAGCTCCAATCAAATATCGGTTGTTGTCAGTCTTGACGGACCCGAGAATCTAAATACTAATAGGACATATCTTTCCGGTAGGCCGACAACCCACATCGTGCTTAGGAATATTCGTCGTTTGCTTGAATCAGGATCGCAAAAGGTTGCACGGGTACGAGCGGTGAGTATGCCGACAACGCCTCTTGTTGCTCTCCATAAGTATCTATTGGCCCTTGGCTTTAATGAGATTCACGTACAACCAATGTACAACCAGGAAGGAATATCAAGCGCGGCAATGGAGTCTCAAATTCAGCTACTTCAGTGGTGGACAGAACTCATGAAACGCGGAACAGTGATCGACATCATGCCATTTTCGGCATATTTCCGAAAGCTCCTGACACGCGGCAGAACGATCGGTTCATGGATGCCTTGTAATGCAGGCCGAAACGCCATGACCGTGGGACCCGATGGCAGAATATATTCATGCCACCATGCCATTGAGGAAGATGATTTTCAGATGGGACACGTAAATACAGGCGTACCATCAACCAAAGAACGACGGGACTATTTTCATTCAGTGGAATCACGAAGTGCATGCAGCCAGTGTTGGGCAAAGCACATCTGCGGAGGCGAATGCTACCATCGAGCAGCGGCGGCAGGTGCTGGCCAAGACGGAACAGTTCCGGCCGTCTGCATCGAGCGTAAGGGGCTGATAGGAATGGCACTCGACTCATTTGCCAAGATCGCCCGCTCCAATCCTAGCTCTCTCGCAGCGCTCGCTGCGGGCCGTTACCAACAGGTTCCGATAGACCCCGATGCATACACCGCTAAAACACTCGAAGACTACATGTGACGATGAAGAGCAAGATCAGGACAGGCGCGATTCGACCGGAGGAGTCAGCTGGACCAAAATATAAGGGTGTACCTTTCTGGTCGGAAGGCCGCACCCTCCCGCTTGCTGAAACACTCGAAATCGCCTGGTCTCTTCGCGAACTCGCGGGAATCTCACGCGTTGCAGACATCACATCTCTTGATCGCGTTGGAATTCCCGTCTATAATACCTATCGACCTCGCGCGACGCCCGGAAATCTAACAGTAAGTTGCGGGAAGGGGAGAACCCGCATGCATGCACTTGTGTCTTCACTCATGGAAGCGATTGAACGGCACTTCGGGGAATTGCGCGGACGCACTTTGAAACACGGCACCTACGCCGACGCTAAGAAGAGTTTCGCAGACGTTGTCCACCCACAGTCTCTCAACACAGACGCTCGTCATCAATGGCCTCCCGACCGTCGAACCGGTTGGGTTAGAGCCATTGACTTCTGGTCAGGGAGCGAAGTTGCGCTGCCTGCGGACGCCGTGTATACCCCATACCTGCCCGCAGATGCACGGATCTTTGCTGAACACTCGGATGGGCTCGCATCTGGAAACACATTTGAAGAAGCCGTGCTTCACGGAATACTGGAACTAATTGAACGTGATGGACAGACATTCGGCGAGCTTCTCA
>JBHAEB010000137.1:0-4678 GCA_041855345.1 Arachnia sp.
CACCCAAGGAACCGGAACCAGGGCCCGAGCAGTCGCAGGCCCACGAACCTCCGCCGCCGAGCCCGGAGCAGGCGCCAGCACCAGTGGGACTGGCCACAGCCCAGGAGCCTTACCGGCCGCGGGTGCTGCGTGCCAAGGGGCTGGGGGAGGGCTCCCCTGGCCGTCGCAGCCGTGCGCTGACCAGCCACGGCAGGGTCGTCGGGGTTGACCCCAACGCCACCTCCGGCGCCTGGCATGTGCCTGCCACCATCAAGGCTGCGGCACCCCGCCAAGCCGAACGTGGCCATCTGGCGGGACAGCGGCTACGGATTCTCGGCGAAGATGTGCGCCGCGCTCGTCGCGAAGGCCGAGAATCCAATCTGGTGTTGTTCGTCGTCGACGCCTCCGGCTCGATGGGGGCGCGTCGCCGCATGGAGACCGTCAAAACCGCCGTGCTATCGCTGCTACTGGACGCCTACCAGCGTCGCGACAAAGTCGGCATGGTGACCTTCCGGGGTGAGGGGGCTGAATTGGTATTGCCCCCGACCGGCTCCATCGAGGCGGCCGCGGTGCGTCTTGATGAACTGCCCCACGGCGGCCGCACCCCGCTGGCCGAGGGGCTGGAGTGTGCGGCCCAGGTGCTCGCCACCGAAGCAGTGAAGGATCCGACCCGTCGCCCCATCGTGGTGCTGTTGAGTGACGGCCGTGCCACTGCCGGTAAAGGGGCCCTGGCCCGTTCCAAGGCCGCAGCCGATGCCTTGGCGGCCCGTGGCTTTGACTGTGTGGTCATCGACTGCGAGACCGGGCCGATGAAGCTCGGCCTGGCCGGTGACTTGGCCCGGCGGCTTGGTGCCGAACTGGTGCCGATGGCGGAACTCGATCCGGCTGCCATCACCGATGTGGTGCGCGGCAGCCTCTATGCCAAGGAGGTGGCCTGATGGCCCAAGGAACCCCGGAGACCATCCCTGATGACGGGTTGACCACTAAACAGCGTCGAAACCGCCCGATGCTGATCGTCAACCAGGGGGAGGGCAAGGGCAAGTCCACCGCCGCCTTCGGTCTGGCTTTGCGCGGCTGGAATCAGGGCTGGAGTATCGGCATCTTTCAGTTCGTCAAGTCCGCGAAGTGGCGTATCGGAGAGCAAACCGCACTAGAAGCCCTAGGCCAGTTGCACCGCGACACTGGTCAGGGAGGCCCGGTGGAGTGGCACAAGATGGGCTCTGGCTGGTCGTGGACCCGCAAAGCCGGCGAAGGCGACCCCGCCGAGGCTGCGCGCGAGGGCTGGGCTGAGGTGAAGCGTCGGCTCGCGGCCGAAGCCCATGGGCTGTATGTGCTGGATGAGTTCACCTACCCCATGGAATGGGGCTGGATCGACGCCCATGAGGTGGCCGACACCCTAGCCAATCGTCCCGGCTTTCAGCATGTGGTGATCACCGGGCGACGCTGCCCAGAGCCCATCCTCAATCTGGCTAGCCTGGTAACGAATATGACCAAGATCAAGCACCCCTTCGATGAGGGCCAAAAGGGCCAAAAGGGAATCGAATGGTGAGTCTGCCTCGATTCATGGTGGCAGCGGCTGCATCGGGCCAGGGCAAGACCACCATCACCACCGGCATCATCGCCGCATTGACCAGGCGAGGGCTGACCACCCAAGGCTTCAAGGTCGGCCCAGATTTCATCGACCCCGGTTATCACGCCCTGGCCTCGGGGCGAGTCGGGCGTAACCTCGACCCCTTCCTCGTGGGGGAGCAGCGCATCGCCCCCCTGCTGGTCCACGGCGCCCGCGGTGCGGATATCTCGGTCATCGAAGGGGTCATGGGTCTCTACGACGGCCAGCTAGGTGGTCAAGGTTTCGGATCGAGCGCCCACGTCGCAGCCCTGATCGAAGCCCCGATCGTGCTGTGCCTTGATGCCTCCCACACCTCCCGCTCTATCGCCGCCGTCGCCCTAGGACTCACCCACTACGACCCCGCCCAGCGATTCGCCGGGGTCGTCATCAACAAGGTGGCCTCGCCGAGACACCGCGACGAGGTGTTAGCCGCCTTGCAGGGCCTCAACCTGCCGATACTAGGAGTGCTGCCCCGCGACGCAGCTATCGAAGCACCATCCCGGCACCTGGGCCTGGTCCCCGTCGAGGAACGAGCCGATGCCAATGCCACCATGGAGCGGCTAGCCGAACAGGTGAGCGCCCACATCGACCTCGATGCCCTGATCGCTGCTGCCCAGGCCGCACCCGAGCTTGATGTGGCGGCCTGGGATCCCGCCATCGAGGTGACCCCTCCCAGCCCGGCTCGTCCCGTCGTTGCGGTGGCCGGTGGCCGGGCCTTCACCTTCCGTTACCCCGAAACTGTCGAGCTACTGGAAGCGGCCGGATGCCAGGTGGCGGTCTTCGACCCGGCAAGCGACGATGCCCTGCCCGAAGGAACCGCAGGTATCTACCTGGGTGGGGGATTCCCTGAAGTCCATGCCGCCGCATTGACCTCCCGGGAGAATCTGCGTCACCAGATCGCAGAGGCTGCCAGCCACGGAATGCCGATCGTCGCCGAATGCGCCGGCATGCTCTATCTATCCCGCAGCGTCGATGGCGTCGGCATGGTCGGCGCCCTGCCTGGGGTGGCGGCTATGGGGCCCCGGCTGACGCTGGGCTACCGCCGGGCCCAGGCCACCACCGACGGCTTCTATGCGCGCGTCGGTGAGGAGATCACCGGACATGAATTCCATCGCACCGGCACCCAGTTCCCGCCGGGATCTGTCCCAGGCTGGGGCTGGGAAACCCCGCAGGGCTGGTGCCGCGACGGCTGGACCAGTGGGAACGTTCACGCCTCCTATCTACACATCCACTGGGCAGGGCATCCGCAGTTGGCGCAGCGATTCGCCGATGCGGTACACCACTGGGCCCCAACTGGGATCGTTCCCATCCCGCATGACCGCCCCGAAGTGCCCGCTGAGCAGGACTTCGACCTAGCCCACCACGGCGATGCGGAACTGGCCGAGGGGATCGAGGATGTGGCCGTCAACCTGCGACTGAGCGCTCCACCGTCGTGGCTAGCCGAGGTCATTGCCGGTGCCGATCTGGCCAGCTACCCCAACACCCGGCAGGCGACGACGGAACTGGCGGCCTGGCTGGGGGTTCGCACCGACCAGGTTTTGCCGGTGGCCGGGGTGGCGGAAGCCTTCACCCTCATCGCGCACGGGCTGCGCTACCTCCACCCAGTGGTGGTGCATCCGCAATTCACCGAACCCGAAGCCGCGCTACGAGCCGCGGGCGTGGTGCCGCAGCGGGTGTTGCTGTGGCCTGAGAACGATTTCACCCTCAACCCGGCCTGGGTGCCACCGGCTGCGGATCTGGTCTTCGTCGGCAACCCCACCAACCCCACCGGAGTGCTGCATTCCGCTAAACAGCTGCGGGCCCTCGCCCAGCCGGGGCGGGTACTGGTGGTCGATGAAGCCTTCATGGATGCCGTCCCTGAAGAGAGCGAGTCCCTGCTGGGCGGCGATCTGAGCGGCATCCTGGTGCTGCGCTCCCTGACCAAAACCTGGGGGCTTGCGGGGCTTCGGGTCGGCTATGTCGTGGGTGATCCGTCACTTATCGCCCAGCTGAAGAAGGTGCAGGCCCCTTGGTCGGTCTCGGCCCCCGCCCTGGAGGCTATCCGGGCGGTCTGCTCTGAGCGGGCTGTCGCCGAGGTGACGGCCTGGCAGGCCGATCTTGCTGCCCACCGCCACGCCTTGGTGACTGGGCTGACCGCTCTGGGTCTGCATGTGGTGCCCTCTCAAGCACCCTTTGTTCTGGTGCGTGGGCTGGTTGGGCTGCGTGACAAGCTGAGGGCGCGTGGCCTCGGCGTACGCCGGGGTGATACGTTCCCGGGGCTGAATGCTGAATGGTTCAGGGTGCGCGTCCCCGAACCCGGGCTCTGTGCCCGCCTGCTTGACGCGCTAGGCAAGGAGTTGCAATGAGCGGTCGCGTCATCCTCGTTGGTGCTGGCCCCGGTGATCCCGATCTGATCACCGTCGCCGGGCTTAAGGCCCTGCGTGAAGCCGACGTCATCGTCACCGACCGGCTGGTGCCGCTTAGCCTGCTCGACGATGTTCGCGACGATGCCGAGATCATTGAGGTGGGCAAGATCCCGCGCGGCGAGTTCACCCCGCAGGAGCGGATCAACGAGATCCTGGTGGAGCACGCCACCCAAGGCAAAACGGTGGTGCGCTTCAAAGGCGGCGATCCCTTCGTCTTCGGCCGCGGCTTTGAAGAGCAACTTGCCTGCCAGGCAGCCGGGTTGGAGGTGACCTATATCCCGGGCATCTCGTCGTCTATTGCGGGTGCCGGGCTGGGAGGGATCCCCATCACCCATCGTGGTCTCACCCAAGGATTTACCGTCGTCAGCGGGCATGTGCCGCCCACCGACGAGCGCAGCGATATCGACTGGGATCACCTGGCAACCACCGGGCTGAGCCTGGTGATCATGATGGGGGTGCTTTACCTGCCGCAGATCACGGCGCGACTGATCGCCGCTGGGCTCGACCCGGAACTACCCGCCGCCGTCGTCGAGAACGCCGGCCTGCCGAACATGCGGGTGATCCGGGACAAGGCCGCTGAGATCGCTCAGACCGCCATCGACGAGCAGGTCCGGCCCCCGGCCGTGACCATCATCGGCAAGGTCGCGGGCGAGATCCTGGGCTGATCACCCATTCGAAGGCCTCC
>JBHAEB010000138.1:0-7614 GCA_041855345.1 Arachnia sp.
GTAATACCTTCCGCTGAGCCCAGAAGCGGGTAGCGTTGATGCTGCTCGATCACGAGCCAATCATTGGAGGAATAGTGAATACATCACGACTGACCAAGGCCGCCGCCGCTTCTGCCGCCGCCGCTGCGGAAAAGGCTAACGAATTGCTGGCTGAAGCCCAGCGCGTAGCCGCCCCCGTCGTCCGCGATGCCAGCAAGCGCACCGCCGACTACGCGTCGAAGACTCTTGATGGCTGGGAGCCCACCATCCGCGACGCCCTAGCCAAGGTGCCCCCTGCCGTCGAATCCGCACATGACAAGATCGCCGACGAAATCCTGCCTTCACTGCAGCAAAGCTTGCACAAGGCAGCGGGACATGCCCCGAAGGTCGTTAAGAAGAAGCGTTGCAAGAAGGTACGGTCCTTCGCGAAATTCCTGGTGCTGGCTTCCCTGGTCGCTGGCGCAGTTGCCGCAATCCGCCATTTCCTGACCCCCAAGGATGATGGCTGGACCGCCCATGAGCCCTCCCGCGCCTACATCAATAACAATGACACCTTCGCTACAGCAGCGAAATTCAATGAGCCCGCCGCCCCACGCCCCAGCGCCCCGGCAGCTCCAGCTGAGGCGGCGACCGAGGCCCCAGCCGAGCCTCTCGTGGATGCTCCCGCAGCTGGCTCCTATGTTGGCCCGAACCCGCCTGAGGGTTACATCATTAAGGGCAACGATCGCTCAAAGAAGTACCACCTGCCTGGGACCCGCGGCTACGAGCTGACGATCCCCGAGGTGTGGTTCAACTCTGAAGAGGCCGCTCAGGCCGCTGGCTACACCAAGGCCCAGCGCTGAGTTTGTTGTTGCTGGCTCTCGCCAGCGCTCTCGCGGCCGCGGCACACCTGATTTGGGTGGTGCCGCGGCTGCCTCGCCAGGTTCTTGACCCCAACGATCCTCCCCCGGACTATGCCACCTTGGTTCGCCCACGAGATGGACTGCTGCTAGCCGGGATCGTGGCTGCGCTTGCTGTGGCCCTGTGGCGCTCTCCGCTGGCCCATTACCCGATGTGGCTGGTATATCTCGGCGGCGGGTCCGCGTTAGTGTGGGTGGACGCCAAGACCATGTGGTTGCCGAAACGGCTGCACTGGTTCGTCACCGCGCAGTTGGTTTTCGCGACGGCAGTGACGGGGATCTTCGCTCCCCTCTCGGCTCTGGGAGCACTCATCGGCGCCGGGGCCATGGCTGGATTGCTGTGGTTGGTGTGGCGGTTTCTCGGTAACTTCGGTTTCGGGGATGTTCGTCTCGGGCTGATTGTGGGCGCGATGGCCGGAGCCTCTGGAGTACAACACTGGATCACCGCATTGTGCGCAGGCACCGGTATCGGGGCATTGTGGGCTATCAGTCACGCGATCCGCCGACGCACAGGCCCCTTCCCTTACGGCCCTTCACTGTGGTTGGGCCCCCTGGTCGCAGCCGCCTACCACGGTTAAGAGTTCGAGCGCTCAATCCAGTGGTGCAGTGTGGTCTTGGCTGCACCCTCATCGATGGCGCGGCCGACATCAACCAACGCCCCCTCCAGCTGCTCCACTAGGGGCACGACGGGACTCACCCCCCGGTAGGCCAAGAGCGCGGCCGCCGCATTGAGGCAGACGATGTCACGCACTGGGCCGGTCTTGCCATCGACGAGGTGATGGACGACCTCCGCGTTGTGGTGGGCATCCCCACCGATCAGGTCCGCCGGTGCTGCTGGCTGTAATCCAAGGTCTGCCGGGTCAAGGGTGGCACGGTGGACCCGGCCGTCGGTAACCAACCACACATCCGAGGGAGAGGTGGTGGTGAGTTCATCAAGACCATCGAATCCACGAAACACCAAGCCCCGGGTGTTTCGGGCCGCCAGAACACGTGCCACGACCGGCGCAATCGCGTCATTAGCCACGCCGAGGGCCATCGCCCGCGGACGTGCGGGATTACTCAACGGGCCAAGGAAATTGAAGGTGGTCTGGATAGCCAGTTGTCGGCGCACCCCGGAAACATGGCGCATCGCGGGATGGTATTGCTGTGCAAATAGGAAAACGATCCCTACCTCGTCGAGGATCGAGGACTGATGCGCCGGGTCGACGGTGATATTCACGCCGAGTGCTTCCAGGGTGTCTGCGGTACCCGCCTGGGAACTTGCTGCGCGCGCCCCGTGTTTGACGACTTTAGCCCCGGCTGCAGCCGCGACGATAGCTGCCATGGTGGAGACATTGACCGTATTGGCCCGGTCGCCACCGGTGCCGACGACGTCGACGGCTTCCCGCTCTAACGAGATGGGGACGGCGTTGGCCAGCATCGCTGAGGAGAGGCCTTCAATTTCGTCCTCGGTTTCTCCCTTTGCCCGCAACGCCACTAACAACGCCGCTAACTGCACCTCGCTGGCGCGGCCCCCAAGAATTTCGTTGAGCGCCCACTGTGCTGCTTCAGCCTCCAAGCCCTCTCGGCGAACCAAACCGGTGAGGATATCTGGCCACGACCAGGTCACGACACCGCCACCCGAAGCAACTCAGCGACCTGAGCGGGCAACCGAATCGGATCAATCGGATAGGAGCACAAGGCATCGGCGCGACTCCAGGTGCCAAGCCAAGCGTCCGCTACCCGAGCGACGAGCAGCAGCACCGGTGGGCAGTTCGCATACTCCTCCTTGACCTGATGGGCCAAGCCAAAGCCGCCTTCAGGTTGGGCCTCCCCATCCATGATGATCAGGCCGTAGTCAAGACTGGCGTCGAGTTTCTTCAACAGCGCAGGCCCGGTGGCTACCTCCTCGACTTCGATCGGCGGCAGATCAGCAGCCACCTTGGTACCCAAAGCCAGCCGCACCTGTTCTCGGACTGTGCGGTCGCCAGAAAACAGCAGGACCTTGATGGACGCTTCGCTCATCCTTGCTCTCCTTATGATCGGCCGCCACAGGCTTCAGGAACATCGTAGCCGCCGCGTCCCAGGTGCACCATGTGAGGAGTTGGTGGCCACCAGCTAAGCTCTGGCGACGATGAATGGCTCCATCCGCACCGGCTACCTGCAAGCCATCCTCGCCTACGGGCTATGGGGCTGTTTTCCACTGTATTTCGCGATGTTTTCCCATATCCCATCCCTTGAGGTGGTGGCCCATAGGGTGTTGTGGTCCCTGGTGACCTGCGTGGTGTTGTTGACCCTATCGGGCAGCTTTGCTCAATTGCGCGATGCCCTGCGAGATAAGCGGCTCACCGGTTTCCTGTCAGTGGCGAGTTTCCTCATCGCGATCAACTGGTTGACCTATGTCTACGCGGTGGCTACTGGGCGCACGCTGGATGCTGCCCTTGGCTATTTCATCAACCCGTTGGCCACCACCGCCCTCGGGGTGATCGTGTTGCAGGAGCGGCTACGCCGGCTGCAATGGCTCGCGGTTGGCTTTGGCGTCGTGGCGGTGGCTGTGCTGATCGCAGGCTATGGCAGGTTGCCGTGGATCTCCCTGGTGTTAGCTGGCACCTTCGGAGGTTATGCCCTCGTCAAAAAGGTAGCCAGCCGTTCTGCAGGCGCGCTGGTCGGGATGACCATCGAAACCGGGGTGTTAACCCCAGTGGCTGCTGGATACCTGGTGGTGCTGTCAGCCACCGGGCAGGCAAGCCAGCAGGTGGGGTCCTGGCAGTGGTTGTTGTTGGCCTCTACCGGTGTCGTGACGGCGGTTCCGCTGTTGTGGTTTGCCTCGGCTGCGGCACGGATCCCGCTACTGGCTATCGGGTTGTTGCAGTACGTGGCCCCAACAGCCCAATTTCTGGTGGGGTGGCTGGTCTTTCACGAAACGATGTCGGCTGCGCGATGGGCTGGATTCGCCCTGGTATGGGCTGGGATCGGGGTCTTCATCATCGACGGTCTGCGCAGTCAAGGCATACTGAACAGGTGCGTTTCCTCAATGACCGACCCGCCCAAGACCTGACCTATTCGGATGTTTTCATGGTCCCTAATAGGTCGAACGTCACCTCCAGGCTCGACGTAGACCTCACCTCCACCGATGGGCTTGCGACACCTCTGCCCCTGGTGGCGGCCAATATGACCGCAATCTCAGGTAGGCGCATGGCAGAGACCATGGCTCGTCGAGGCGGGTTGGCGATCTTTCCCCAAGACATCCCCAGCGATGTGGTTGCCCGCTCCATCGCGAAGGTGAAGAATGCTCATCCAGTCTTTGACACTGCGGTCACGGTCGCCCCTGATACCACCGTCGGCGAGACCCTCAACCTCATCGCTAAACGCTCCCATGGTGTGGCTGTGGTCGTCCACGACGGCAAACCAGTGGGGTTGGTCTATCCCAGCGACGCATCCCAGGCGGATCGATTTGCCCAAGCTCGTGATGTGATGACCACCGACCTGACGGTGGTGGCCCCTGAAACCACCCCTAATCAGGTTTTCGACACTCTGGCTGCACAGCACCAGAAGGTCGCTATCGCGGTCGATAGTCAAGGCCTGCTCGTCGGCATCATGACCAGTAAGGGGGCGCTGCGATCGGCTATTTACAGGCCTTCCTTGGACCACGAAGGCCGACTCCGCACCGGAGTTGCTATCGGAATCAATGGCGATATTCCGCTCAAGGTTCGGGCAGCCCTGGATGCGGGGGCAGATGTGTTGGTAGTCGATACCGCCCACGGGCATCAGGAGAAAATGATGGGCGCCCTTGAGCAGGCACGCCAGATGCGAGATGAGGTGGCATCGATCACGAGGCGACGGGTTGCCATCGTGGCTGGCAATGTCGTGACCGCTGAGGGGGTATGCGACTTGGTTGCAGCTGGTGCGGACATCGTCAAGGTCGGTGTGGGACCGGGCGCGATGTGCACCACCAGGATGCAAACCGGGGTCGGGCGGCCTCAATTCTCTGCTGTTGTGGAATGTGCGGCAGCAGCAGCCGAACTGGGACGGGCTATCTGGGCCGACGGCGGGGTTCGTCATCCTCGCGATGTCGCCCTAGCCTTAGCGGCTGGCGCAGGATCGGTGATGATCGGTTCTTGGTTCGCCGGAACCCATGAGGCCACCGGCGATCTGCTCTTCGACCACCACAACCGGCCCTATAAGGAAAGCTTCGGCATGGCTTCGGCCCGTGCGGTGAGGCAACGCACCAGAGAACAATCGGCCTTTGAGCGGGCTCGGGCAGCGCTCTTTGAGGAGGGGATTTCCAGCTCGAGGATGTACCTGGACCCGCAGCGGCCCGGGGTCGAGGATCTGCTGGATTGGATCACCGCTGGGGTGCGTAGTTCCGCCACCTACGCAGGGGCACGCAACCTAAGGGAATTCACCGACCGGGCTGTGGTCGGCCTGCAATTCGGTTCGGGATATGAAGAGGGGCGTCCGGTCACCACCAGCTGGTGACCGAGCGCCCCACATCGGGAAGGCTCAGCTGAAGGAGTCACCGCAGGCGCAAGCGTTTTGCGCATTCGGGTTGTCGATGGTGAATCCTTGTTTCTCGATCGAGTCGACGAAGTCGATGGAGGCACCGCCCAGATAGGGGGCGCTCATCTTGTCGGTGACCACACGTACCCCGTCGTAATCGTTGATGACATCACCATCGAGAGCCCGATCATCGAAGTACAACTGGTACCGCAGGCCGGCACAGCCACCAGGCTGCACCGCGATCCGCAGGCTTAGGTCGTCACGTCCCTCAGCCTCCAGCAGGGAACGGACCTTCGCGACGGCGACGTCGGTCAGCACGACGCCCTGGTTCATAGTCTGAGATTCAGTCACATCCCCGATTGTATGCGGGATTGGCTGTCACCACATCCAGCTGGCAGCAACCCGATCAGCGAGAGCCCTTAACTGCTGTTCATCGACTGTGAATTCCTCGGCTCCCGGACTGTGAAGGGCATGGGCCTCTTCGATTCCAGCTAGGCGTAGCTCCCGGGATGAGATGAAGTTACGGCCGGTCACCACCACCAGCGGAATTAGGGCTTGCTGAGCCAGTTCTGCTAGCCAATGCAGTACCGGTCCGCCGCGACGATGAAAATCCAGCTCATGGGTTGCGGTGAGGATCAGATCAGCCTGTCGGGCGAGCCTTGGCAGATCATAGCCCTGCTGGCATGCCGTCAACGGGGAGAGGATTGTCGCGCCACCGGCCAGCGCCCACGCCCCCAACCCGCCGTAGGCCCCAGCTCCCGGCTGGTCGACGATACCCAGCTGGGCTAGCCATTGCTCAGCTTGCCGGTTAGCCTTCAGCGTCGCCGCCAGCTCCCAGTCCTGGTCCCGGGCAGCAACGGCAATCACGCCGGTCAGCCCAGTCAGTGGCAGCGCCGCCTGGCTGGGGTCCACCACCGCGTGAATCCCGGTCAGGTCCGTGATGGGCCACGTCATCAGTTCCGCCAGCGGGGGTCCGTCGATTCCGGTCAAATCGAGGAAATCGGCATCGACGACGCGCAACGGTTGCTTGCCATCCTGTGGCCGATGGATTTTTTTCCCGGGAGCAAAGCGGCTAGCAGCATCAGCGAAATCTTCACCACCCAACCCGGGCGGCGCTACCGCGACTTGGGCACCCCGTGATGCGAAGGCGGCAGCTAAGGCATTGGACGCCCCGGCAGGGCCGAGGCGTCCAATACGATCGCTACAGACCAGTACCCGCACTCATTCCTCGTCAGGATGGCGATCGGGAACGATCCCGTAGTAGTCCGAGGTGCTTTCCAGGAGTGCACGCACCTCGTCGAGGGATGCGTCCACATCGGGCAGCACCAGATCCGACTCAACGATCACGTCATCCGGGACCTCTGCACCCAACTCTTGAACCGCGGCGACCAGTCGGACCAACTCCTGGCGTAGCGTGGTCTCATCACCGTCAACGACGGCCTGCTCAACTGCCTGATCGATCTCGTTGATCTGCAGCAGTTGATCGGGCTCCAGCACCCACTGGCCGAGCCCCATCAGGCGCACGATCATCGCTGAACCTCCGTGGCGGTTGGCGCCTCGATCTCCGGGCGGCTGGCAGAACCGCCGGTCAGCTGCGCCTTCATCTGCGCCAGTTCACTCTCCACCGAAGAGCCTGCGGCCAGCGCGTCGAGTTCACGGCTGATGTCGTCGGTGGCCAACCCTGTTGGATCGTCAAGGGCACCACTAGCCAGGAGTTCATCGACGGCGGAGGCACGGGCCTGGAGTTCGAGGGTCTTGTCCTCGGCTCGCTGGATGGCCATGCCGACATCGCTCATCTCCTCAGAGATTCCCGTGAAGGCTTCGTTGATCCTGGTTTGTGCTTCGGCCGCCGAGTATGTCGCCTTGATGGTCTCCTTGCGGGTACGGAATGCGTCCACCTTGGCCTGCAGCCGGGTGCTGGCACGAACCAGCTTCTCTTCCTCAGCTTGCAAGGCTGCGTGCTGGGTCTGCAGATCCTGCAACTGGTTGGCAAGCCCGGCTTTGCGGGTCAGAGCTTCACGAGCTAGATCCTCACGGTTTGATTCCAGGGCACGCTGCGCCACCTGGGTGTAACGATCGGTCTCTTGCTGGATCTTGGTTACCTGCAGCTCCACACGCTTACGGCTAGTGGCAACGTCAGCGACACCCCGACGAACCTTGCGCAGCAGCTCAAGCTGCTTCTCATAGGAATAGTCCAGTGTCTCGCGGGGGTCCTCGTATTTGTCGAGCGCCTTGTTCGCCTTGCTCTTGAACATCA
>JBHAEB010000139.1:0-28836 GCA_041855345.1 Arachnia sp.
GGAATCCATCAAACAAACCACAAAAAAATGATCAGCCTGACAGGACACACCCAAAAAAGGGTGCACAAAAAAATTGGCATTGACTTAAAAGCACGCTGTTGAGTTCTCAAGCTTCGGATACTCCAAGGCAACCACCTGCAACCACAGGCTTTCTCCTTGGGGCGACGTCTCCCAACTTTACCCGGTCTCCGTCGAGATGTCAACTTGCGGTTGCTATCTCTTGGCCCCGATGAGCTCAGACTTGATGAGATCAAGACCTCGCTGTTGGGTGCCGCATCTTGCGGCTCGCCTCACTTTAGTCCTTGACCGTGCGATTCGCAAATCGCGGTGAGGAGCTCGGGTTTAGTTGTCGGTTGCTTGCGCAACCTGCGTAACCCTAGCGCACGGATTCAGAGGATTCAAATCTGTCGGTGGCAACAGCTATGGGGTGTCAACACATGCATTGGTCGGCTCCGAGGAGCGACCATCACTCCAGGTCACGACCACCTCAAGGCAGGTTTGTCCGGGCTCTGGATCCACCATCACCTCTCGTTGCCGAGTTTCACTTGCCTGGTGGCTACGCAGCGGATCTAACACCCGATAGAGGAAACTCGCATCAGCGTCGTCATGGTTCCAGGTGAATCTCACCTGATCGCCCACCACTTCCCCTTGCAGGTCCGAAACCGCAACAGCAGAGCCCGGCACGATCTCAGCTGGGGGTGGTGCCGGCACGGCCGGGGAAGCCTCCTGGGCTCGATTCTCCAGCTGCGACAGAACAGCCCTCACTCCGAATACCACCACCGCGATACAGACCAACGCCACCAAGGCGATACCGCCAATGAGGACTCGGCGCTGATGGCTATCAACTGCTGGTAGCTCAGGTTCAGATTCCGCATCGGGAACCGGATCTTCGATCAACGCCCGTCGAGGCAGGCTGCCTACCTCTCCAAGCACCAGGGGCTCCCGCACAACTGTCGGCTTCGTCGGCGGGTTCAGCACCACAACCGCAGCTCTCGTCTCCGGAAAACCATCGTCAGTCCGCTCTGGGATCACCGAATCGTTGAGCAGGTCGATGGGGGTCATCTTCTGATTCATCCCCACCTGCACCTGTTGCAGCATCTTGGCGAACTCCACCGCCGAGGAGTAACGATTGGCAGGATCCTTCGACATCGCGATCTCAAGGATCGATTGCAGCTGGCTGGGCATATCTGGTCGCCCGGTGGCTGGCACGGCTTGGTTTTTCACTCGCGCCATCATGGCCACATCAGAATTGTCCCCACCTGGGATCGTAAAAGGAGCACGACCAGCGAGCATCGTGTACATGGTCGCGGCTAGTGAATACACATCCACTGATGTGTCCAACATGGCATGGGCGCTGTGCTGTTCCGGCGGAGCCCAGGGAACAGAGAATCCCTGGCCGGCTGACAGCCTCGAGTTGACCAACTTCCCAGCTAAGCCAAAGTCCACTAAGACTGGGTATCCAAACTCGGTCACCAACACATTCGCGGGTTTGATATCCCGATGCAGGATTCCCTCGGCGTGCAAAGAACCCACGGCACCAGCTAGCCGGATACCGACATCGATGGTCTCCAGAACCGAATACCGGCGTTGCCGAGCCCGTTGGGCCAGATTCGGCGGCGGGCAGTACTCCATGATGATGTACTGCCGCCCGTCCTCGCTCAACCCAGCACCGAATACCGAGACGATCGCTGGATGAGCAGAGATTCGCGCCAGCAAGTTGACCTCCGCGCGGAAGGCGGCATCGAGCTGACGATTCTCCCGACTACGCAGCACCTTCACTGCGACCTGCCGATCGGGGACACTCTGCTGATACAGGTGAACATCGGCAAAGCCACCCGATCCCAGATGCCTGATCCAGGTGGCCCCCTCAAGGGTTGGCGCCGCGGGAGGCTGGGCTGGCATCAACACTCCAGACGCATGCTGAAGTTGCCGCCGAGATTAATGACATCGCCGCAACGCAGAATCACCGGGGCAGTCTCGCTGACTCGCTGGGTTTCTTGCCCCTCATGAGTGAGGAAGGTTCCGTTTTGGGAACCCAGATCCCTGATCCGAGCATCCCACCCCTCAATGCGGATCTCGCAGTGATTGCGCGAGATGTCATTGTCTTGGTCGCCGACGGTAACCAGCCTGACATTGGGACGCCCAGCGCGGTGAGGATCACGCGGGTTCCTACCGAATACAAGGTCGCGATCTAGCTCAACCACCTCGCCGTCGGAGAGCACTAGCCGACCTAACGAGGGTCGCTCGATCCTTGCCAAGGTACGGCTCATGGCCTTCCCACACACCCGACAACGTTGCAAATATGGCGGGTTGTGGTGGCCGTTGATGCAGGGCACCGAAAGCACCTCAGGGGCTTGAGCCACAGTGTGCGCACTCGTGGTTGGGGGTGCGAAAGGTGAAACCGCCTGCTGCGGGTAATCAATAGTTAACCCATCGTGATACTCCGCTGCTTCCCCGTCGATCACTATCGGTTCCGACGGGGAATGCGAGGGTCGCGGTACCGATTCACGCTCCAGCGGGCACTGCTCCACCGGTTCCTGCCACACCGGGGGTGCGGGTGTAGCAGGAACCGGCTCAGCCACCACCACGATCGAATCCGGCTGGGATCCCCCGGCCTCTGCCGTCATCACAAGTGGTTCCGGGACCAAGACGACCGGTTCGGCAGGAAGCACCACAGATTCTGCAGCGGCCGCAGGTTCGGGGGCGCTCGCGGGTTCTGAGGCTACTGCCGGTTCTGAGGCTGCTGCCTGCTCTGTTACCACAGATTCTGAAGCTGCGGCAGATTCTGGCACTGCGGCAGGTTCTGAAGCCGCGTCGGGTTGAGCCGCATGAGGCACTGAGGCTGCGGGGGCTGCGACCGCGGCCACCGGCGTCGATATGGTGGCACCGACAGCCTTCGGTTCAGGCCACAGCTGTCCCATTGATAACCGAGACATCGGGACCACAGCGTCTCGGGCCCAGCCGGTGCGTCGAGCACCAGGCATCGTCGTCTCTGGTCTAGGCCCAGAAATGGCCCAGGCATCCACCCGGTCGAACTGTCGCTCATCCCAGGTGACGAGGGACCGGCCATCAAGGACCGAAACCTGCTCACCGACACGCACCGACACCGTGAACCCACCCCGCACCGCGACCCTGGCGTTGCGCCCCTCTCGCACGACGATCGCAAAGGCAGGGAAGGTGGTGAAATTTCCTCCGAACTGGGTGGTCAACACCTGCACCATGGATGTGAACTGGGTCCCGCTATGCATCATCTCCCAGATCTCATGGACCTGCTCCTCATGGCCCGCCCCTAAGACAACGACGCCATCAGGAGTGACTGCTGCGGGGCTATCCCCTGACTCCCACACACACTTCATTTCTATCTCCTTGGCTGGAATCTCTCGATTGATCACGGCGGCATCCTCACCCGGCGATTAATACAGTTCTGTTGCCAAAACGAATCAGGCTTCCTGGTGAGGCAATGTGTGCGACACCGGGAGGCAAGCGTTGCGGATCACTACCGTCAACGGATCGGCTCGTGCCATTCGTGGAATACAGGTCCTCTACCAGCACCTGTCCGTCGCGGACCGAAACCGCCAGGTGAACCTTGGATACCGAACGGCCCGAGTCTTCGATGGCCAGGACCGCGGCACCTGCAAACCTCCCGCCGCTGACCGGGTCACGACCAATCAATACGGTGTCAACCAAGTCGTAGCGCGTTCCGTCGTCGAAAAGCAGCCTGATCGACCCTTCCGGGCGCATACCAATGGTGCGTTCTGAAGGCGATAGTGACGTGTCATCCGACAGTGGAAGTCCAGTACAGCTCCGCGAGTCCACCAGACTGCGACTTAGCCCACCCAAATCCATATCGGAGGCCTGGGTGCCAACCACCCATTCGGCCTCATCAGGCGAGGAGTGGTCCTCACCTGGAAAAACATCGTGGATCACGCTGTCGTGACGTTCCTGCGGGGGCATCACGTGAAGGTTATAGCGTTTCATTGCTGCTGGAGGGGGGCTATCGCCAATTGGCGGGGCAGTTGCTATCGGACTGTAATCAGCACGTCTAGGGGCCACGGGAAACTCCTCGGCCGGAAGCTGGACTGTCACTGTGCCGCAGCGCCGATCAAACCAGGTGCGGCCAAGATGATCCTGGGTAAGCATGCACACCAAGACAAACCCCATCCCCAAGCTCACGACTGCCACCGCAGCCTCAAAACCGAGCTTGGCAAGGTTCGCCGATGGGATAGGAATGCCACTGGTGGTCGAGACCCAACGAATTCCAACCACCCGCATACCGACAGATTGACCCCTTGTGGCCACCCACACCACACTCAACACGGTATGACTGATGATGAGCGGGACTCCAGCCCACGCAACAATGGTGGCGATCAGCGTCGATGCTGAGCTGTTGACACTCCTCATCACCCAGCTCACCAGGAGCAACAGCAGGGCAAATACCCATGGAAGGGCATCTACGAGGTGAGCTCGTATTCGTAGTTGGCTGCCCGCTACCGGGATCTGGCCATAGTGGGACGGCTGAGCAGTTAGGTGACTGCCCTCACTCATACCATCCACTGTGGCCCCTTTCATCCAGCGCCGTCCGTGCTGCTGCGGTCCGTCATGGCTGGTTTCGCTGGTGGTTCTGGGCTAGCCCATCGGGACCTTAAAGTCCGTAGCGACAGCGCAGCTCCCAACCTGCGAGACCAGCTGACGGCGCCCCTCATCCGCCGCAGTACTGATCTCTGATCATGCCAGATGCTCTTGCTGTATTCAGCGTCAACCCCCTGAGGACCAAAGACAACGCAGTCAATTCGTTCAGCTAGCCGCCCCAGATCGCTGCGCTCCCGGCCATAGTGTTGGAAATGTAGTGCCTGGCTCGATTCCTCAGCCCACAGCTGCTGATCAATCTCGACCGCTTGATGATTTCGCGGCAAACCAGGAGTAATATGCAGCCCCAGTTCACGCGCCCGGTCAATGAGTTCAGCCCAGGCCCCTACCGAACGCACCTCCGGAGAACCACGACGCCGCCGCACCCAGGATCGCAGCGCCTTGATCGCGAGTAGCAGTAACAGGGGCGACAGGATCACTGCGATCACCCCAACGATCTTCAATGCCAGCACCCACCAGCCCTCTGCTGGCGGCGGATCATCGCGAGAATCATCGACCTCCGACAGCTCCTCGGGAGGCAACTCCCCTGGCTTCTCCGGGGGATCCGGGGGCTGCAGCACCTGAGGCTGGGGTTGCGGACGTGGTGTGGGCACCTGGGTGCGAATGGTCTGGTCTCGTGGCGGGGTTGGGTCAAAAGGAACCCAACCAATACCCTCAAAGGGGACCTCGACCCACAACCGCACGTCCTTTCCAGTCACGCTGATCGACGGCTGGTCGGTGCTGTCCGGCTGAAATCCCATCGCTAACCGTGATGGAATACCAAGTGAACGCAGCATCAACACCATTGCTGGGGCGAACTGGTCATCGTCACCGATCATGTATTCGCCGGTAAGGAATTGTTCAAGTCGATCAGTACGATGGCCTGGACGAGACAACCCATCAGTGCCATCAGAGTAGAACCCCTGGGAGCTGAGCTGTTGTTGCAGTCTGCGGACTTGTTCAAAACCTGTGGAGGCACCCTCAGTGAGCTGCTGGGCCTTGATCGCCACTGCATCCGGCACATTAATATCGGCAGGCATCGGGACCTGCACAATTGCCCGATCTTGAAGGACCGAGTCAGGCACCTCCACTGGATCCACGACGGTGATCTGATAACTATCCCCCGAGGTGATTGGCGTCGTTGACAGGACAGTCTCCAGGCCCTGCGAATAGTAGATAGTGTCCTGCAATTCGCTGGCACGCGGACCGGTTTGCAGCAAAGAGCGGACCTGCCCACCACCTACAACCCAATGGCCGGTGTAACCGGAGATCGCGATCTCGGCTGTACTGGTCGTCTCTCCCGCCGCCAGCGGAATGTCTGTGAAGGTGGTACCCACCTTCTTGAAACTCGACTCCGCTTCACGCGAGCCGATCCCAAAGACAGTGCCGTCGTAGCTGTCCATGGTCGCCAACCGTATGCGCGGCCCCATCGCCCCATCGACGGTAAACAGTTCGGTCTCGGCTGCCGTGGTTCGCCACAGTCGATAAGTCACTACTGGGGATGCGTAGTGCCGCACATCGAGGGTGATTTCAATGCTGTCTCGCAACACCACCCGATGACCAGGAGCTGGCAGCAGCAGGGACGAGGCTAGGCCTACGAGCATGGCACTGCACACTAGGACCACAGCCCCCACCAAACCCCGTGAACGCCGCGACGAGGTATCAGCCGATAGCCGAATCACGGTAGCGAGTTGGCGGCGTTGGCTATTCAGGCAACGGATGACCCACCACCAGGACAATAGCCCGACGACGCCACCGATCAGGCTGCCGAATGGCGCACGTTGACCGCCCCAGTACACCCCGGTCAGGAGCAACACCGCCACCGGAATCAGCGCCGTTAGTGGCCTGTTGGAACGTAACGCCAAGGTGACAGCAACATATGAGCAGATCATGGCTGCAAGTACCGGCATCAGCACCGTGTTGCCCCCGGCAACTGGAACCTGAACCGTCAACAAGTCCTTCCAAGAGCTCACCGCCCCAATCAGCACCTCGCCAAGGACCTGAGGGGTTGGCAGAAGGCCCCGCTCAGGCTGGGCCAGCGGCCCGGCCCCAACCAAGAAAACACCCAACGGCACGATGATGCTGGTAACGAGCCCCAACCGCCACCTGGCACACACCCATGCGGTGAGAACCCCCAGTAATACCCCACCCAATGCGGCGCGATACCCGATGATCCCCTCGAAAACTGCACCGTGGGTCAGCGCAGCCACCATCAGCAGCACAGTAATGATGCTGAGGTTTACGACTCGATCCCACCGTCGTGGGGCCTGGCTGCGGCTCATCGCAACGCCCTATGCATCGTCAGGCCAAGGACGGCTAGCTCCGGCACATCGAGGATCTTGAATTGGCCAATTGTGCGCACCGCGGCCTGCGCCCCCTGGCAACAGCGGACGCTTGCAACAGTCATGGTGGACGGCAGTGCGGTCATCGCATGGTGGAGGGTGCTGATCTCGGTTGTCGCGCCGGTTACCAGCAATACCACTGAGGCTTGAGGAGCCTCCGCGGTGGCCCGATAGATAGTTTCAACCACGGGTTTGGCTTGGTCGATAGTCGTCACAGTGGTCATGGCATCCAGGGCCGCAGTCACGGTGGAGGCGTTGTGGCGGCCATGTTGACTGTACATCGAGACCATAATCGATTCTGTTTGGGCTGCCCGGGCCAAGGATGCAGCGACGCTCACCCCGAGCTCAAATTCCTCCGCAGTAGCCCAGGATTGAGCAGCCGCGTCCAGAATCACCATGAGATGAGCACGCCTGGTCTCCTCAAATTGACGAATCATCAATCGCCCCGTGCGCGCTGTCGTCCGCCAGTGGATATTGCGTCGATCATCGCCAGCCACATAGTCGCGCAACCCACGAAATGACACATCAGAGGAGGACAGATCTGCGGTGGGCAACCCCTCGATGTCTTTAATAAAGCCGACGGCAGCGGCTGGCACCCGGGTCGTGGCTGGATGGACGTAGACATCAACGCTCGAAGACTGATGATGGACCCGACGCACCATGCCGAAGGTATCTCCTCGCACCGCAAGTGCAGGACCCACCGTGATGACTCCTCGTGCGCTGGTCATCACGATAAAAGGTTCCTCGTGTCGGGCCTGTGGCGTCATCCGTGGCGCCCACAGTTCACTGACCCGGTCGTCAACGCGAAGTCGAATCAGTCCACCGCGTACCCAGCGCGACAGTCTATTGGTGATCACTAGCCGACCAGGTACTTCCTCTCCGACCTGCACCCGGTCCGTTGCGACCTCGAGGTCCACCGTGATCGGTGAATGTCCCAAGGACCCCAGCAATGCAACCAGAACCAAGGTGAGGGCAGCCACTCCAGGGATGAGGATCTCTGGGATCTGGGTGAACCAGCCAACCAAGGTTCCGATCACACCAACAACCGCCAGCCCCCATCCCAGGCCGGTTATCGAACTCACCGTCCGGACTACCCCTGTCGGCAGGGGAAACCTGCGGGACCGGGTACCGGTGTCGCTCGTGGATTGTTTTCGGTGCAGCATCTGCCCTTCAGCCTCGTGCCGCCGGGGCAGGAACAGCCGCTAACGCGGCCAGGATCGCCCCGTCCTGGGTGGCCCCGCTGAACTCAGCGTCTGGATCCAGCACAAGCCGATGGGACCATACGTGCTGCGCCAGAGCCGTGACATCTTGGGGGGTGACGAAAGCCCGTCCTTGAGCCAAGGCCCAGACCTTGGCGACCCGGACCATGGCGATGGCCCCTCGGGTGGACACCCCGATCCGGACATTCGGGTCTTGGCGGGTTGCCTCACACAGCGACTGAATGAACTCAGCGATCACGGGATCGAGATAGGTGTCGGCAGCTAGCCTCGACATGGCGAGCACATCCTCAGTGCTGATGACTGCTTCAACCTCTCGTGGGCGGGCCATATCCCGAACCCCCAACAACACCTCAACCCCGGCCTGGTGATCGGGATATCCCAAGGCTGTCTTCATAAGGAAACGATCAAGCTGGGCTTCGGGCAGCTTATAGGTGCCTGCCTGTTCAATCGGGTTTTGTGTCGCGATCACCATAAATGGCCGGGCCGCGAGGTGCCTCACCCCGTCGACGGTGGCTTGCCCTTCCTCCATGATCTCTAGCAGCGCCGACTGGGTTTTCGGGGAAGCCCGGTTGATCTCGTCGGCTAACACGATCGAGGAGAAGATCGGGCCTTGGTGAAAATCCCACATGCCAGTTCGGGGGTCATAGATAGTGACACCGGTGATATCCGAGGGAAGCAAATCGGGGGTGAACTGGATGCGGGAGTGAGTCCCCTCCACCGAGGCTGCAATAGCACGAGCCAGCGCCGTCTTGCCGGTTCCGGGGGCGTCCTCAAGAAGTAGATGTCCCTCCGCGATCAGGCATGTCAGGGCTAATCGCACCACCTCCTGTTTACCCAACAACACGGTGCCGATGTTGTCGACAATTCGCCCGAAGGAATCGGCGAAACGTTGGGCATGGTCCAGGGATATGGTCACAGATACTCCTGCAAAATCGGTGGATGAGGTTGATCGGTTCAACTGTAGAAAACACCCGAAGGCATGAACTGCACCCCGAAGCGAGAATTCGGCCGCAGCGACGGGTTATGCGGGTTTCCTGAGCAGGTGAAGGTCACCGTTCCGTTGCGCGGCACCACCATCGTTCCTTCAATGCCATAGCCGAGATAGTTCTCCGGCCTGGCGCCACCGGGGGAAGTGGCGTTCCAGCATTCAAAACTGTAGACGCCACCGAACTCGAAGTCCGTGAAGGTCATAGTGACCCGCAATCCATCGGTGTCGATTTCGACGGCTTCCCTATCATCATCGTCGCTGGACTCTGCGCTATCGCACTGGATGGGAGCTTTGACTCCGGTGCCCTCTTGGGTGGTGGTGATGCATAACTCCACCTCCGTGTCCTCAGGGACTCGGAAAGTCCGCGATCCCGAGGCTCCGACGCTACCGGTCTCCGCCCCGGACAGGGTGAAACTAGCGCCTCGGCCGTTGCCGTGCCCACCAGACCATTCGCAGGTGACGCTCTCGACTCCTCCAGTGCAGTTCATGGTTGATGCCACTGGGGCACCATAAGGAACGACATGGGCTGAGACGGCCTCGGAGGAGGTGATCCGTGAGCCGGTCTTGGAACCCACTGCTCGGATTGAGATGGTGGTGCCGACTCCGTTGCTCAGACCATTGCCAGTAAGGGTCTCACCGGTCAGCGGGCGCCATCCAGCGCCTGCATTCCACTCGTAGCTCAGTTCATGCGGGGACCAGCCACCACCGGCTGGGCTGGCCGACCAGTTCAACCGAACTTGATTGTCAACGCCGGTGGCAGTGACGCCACTGATAATCGGCGGATTGGGGACGCCGACCCCCCAGACTGAAGTCGTGCTTGGTGCCGAGGTGAAGCTCTCTGGCCTCGATGAGTCATTGGTGGCGGTCACAGTCACGGTGTGTTGTGCACCATTGAGGGGCACCCCCTCGACCAAGGTAGAGGTTCCCTCAGCGGCGCTGACGCGTTTGCTGATCGAAGCAACCGTGACGGTGTAGTACTCGATAGGACGTCCGTTACTGGCTGGTGGGGACCAACTCACCTGCACAGTTCCGGTGCTAGTACCAAAGCTGGTGGTCAGCGATGCCGTGAGGCCACGCACCTGCGACGGCGGCCCGAAGGGCCTGACCACTGAACTTCCCTGGGACCATGGCGAGGCCCCTTGGGCGTTAACGGCGCGCACCATGGCGACATATTCGGCGCCGTTGGTGAGCCCGGTGATGGTCGTCGAGTGGCTCCCATCCCCAGCTGCCGGCACCGAAACCTGGAATCCAGGCGATAGCAGCACTTCGTAGTAGAGAATCGGGGAGCCTTGATTGGAGGGAGCGTTCCAGCTGATCTGGGCTCTGCCGTCTCCTGCGACCACGGTCGGTGCGGCTGGGGCTGCGGGGACCATGTCCATCGTCAACTGGACGGTGGCAGAAGGATCTGAGGTACCAACAGCATTCGTGGCTGTCACCGAGAATCGGTGGCTGATGCCTGGGGTTCGGCCTCCGATGAGGCAACTAGTTGCCAACCCGCATTCAATGGAATCGCCTTGCACATGGTCAGTGACCGTAAAGGAGGTGATGGGCGACCCGTTAGCCGCGCCAGCTGTCCAAGACAGCTGCGCAGTGGTAGCGCCGGCAGCGACAGCCGTGACCGCGGTGGGTGGTGCTGGCCTACCCAGCACCGTGGCTGTAATAACCCCGGTGACCTGGCGATCAGCAGCACCGTCGCCATCGACTGCGACATAGGTGGTGGTGAAAGAGCCGGTATAGCCCGCATCGGCGGTGAGGGTGATGGTGGTGCCCGAGACGCTGGCTGTACCGCCCTGGGTGGCTGTGGGCGATCCAACGATCCGAACCGGCCCCTCAGCCGAGGCCGCTGATACCACATGGTTGAGGATGTCGACGCTCTGGGAGCCACCGGGCTCCATCGTCACATTCGCCCCAGTGATCTGCATGATGGGTGCATTGCTGGCGTCAGTGACTGTGATCGGGATACCACCTTCTACACTGCCACCTCGTCCGTCGGCTACCGTGATCAGCACCTGACCGATGTCACCGATCGTGGCGTCCTCGGCCACCTGAATCTGCATGGTCGTTCCGGTCACACTGGCGGAAACCCCCGCGGGTTGATCCCCACTGAGGGTGAAGGTCAACGAGTCGCCGTCACGATCGGTGGCCATGGACGCCAGATCCACCGAGGTGCTTTCCCCTTGCCGGAGTTGTAGCGCCGTTGGCCTAAAACTCGGCGGCTGATTCTGGCTAGGTGTGACCTCAATGGGAAGCGAGATGACGGCGGTGCGACCTTCTGGATCATTGACACTCGATCCATCAGTGACTTCGAAGGTGATGGAGGTCTCGCCAGCGAATTCCGGAGTTGACCGGAAGGTCAGGGTGGATCGGTCCACAACCAGGGCTGAGCCGTCGGCACCAACACCTGCCGAAACGGTGGTTTCGGAGGTGAGGATGACCTGCCGATCCTCCCGGGCTCGCACATAGTCGTTGATTGGGATAGTGACAGCCTCACCAGCGACGACTCGAATCGGCAGGTTTGTGGTGTCAACCACCGGACGCACCTGATCCAACCCCGGCACCCTGATAATTGCGGCCGAACTGAGCCCCGTGGAATCGGTGATGCTATAGATCGCCACTTGGGGGGTTGGGGTCAGCGCAATTTCCACCTCACCACCAGCTAATACCGTCATGGTCGAATCATGAGAGGTGACGGTGACGTCGTTGATATCGCCATCGGGATCCTCGTCGTTGTCAAGGACTTGGAGGACGATACGCCCATCAGTTCGGGCTTGGGCAACTTGTTCCTCGGTGAGGGCATCGTCTCGAGCGATGGGGGGTTTCAACGGAGCATCAGCAGCGACGACGACTGTGAGTACACCTTCAGTTTGACCACCGGCGGAGTCGGTGGCCGTATAGGAGACCATGTGGGTGCCTTCGGCGTCGGGGGCTCGAAGCGTGATCCGCGAGCCTCGCTGGTCGACGTTGAGTCCCGCACCATGGTCGGTGATCGATCCGGGAAGCAACGAGAGCCGATCCCCGTCCGGATCGATGTCATTGCTCAACACCGCAACCGCTACCGCTGTTCCTGGACGAACCGAGACCTCATCGGGGGTGGTCACCGGTGCCTGATTCAATTGCGCAGCTGGGCTGATACCCACACGAACGGTGCCGGTGGCCTGCTTGCCTAACCGATCCTCCACGAGATAGTTGAAGGTGTCGGTTCCCGACGAGTTCGCTGCTGCGGTGTAACTAAAGGCATTGCCTTTCACCTCGACGGTTCCCATGCTTGGGGAGGAGGCGATCCCCAGCAACACCACCGAGTCGCCCTCCCTGTCGATGCCGTCGAGGGGCACGGGGATCGTGACGCTTTGCCCGGCGCCGGTACGCGCCACCAAGTTCTTGGGACGTGGTGCGGTGTTGTTGTCCTCATCGACCGGGACCACTGTGAACTCGACGGTTGCGGAGGCCACATTGCCAGCAGAGTCTTTAGCCGTGTAGATAAGAGATCCAGATCCAGCCTCGGATCCTCCTCGGATCCGGATCACATCATCGGATTGAAAGACTGTGGCAACCTCTTCAGGCACCTCGTGTTGCAAGGTGGGTTCAAGGGACAGGCCCAGCCCCGCTGGAGAGCGATCATTGTCCAGGACAGCCACGTTAGCGACGTCGCCGGACCTGACTACCACTTTGTCGTTGGTCAATTCTGGCGGGGTTGTGGTGTCGACGGGGTCCCCGGGAATGACGGTGACCGCAGCGGTGGCGGTCGCTACGCCATTAGAGACTATGTATGTGAAGGTCGTTGGAGCGGTCAGCGGTTGACGCGCGGTCACCCGCACTAGCTGTCGATTCAATAGGGCGACGGCCAACGGTGAGTCAGCCTCGACATCTACTTGGGATACTGTGAGCACCCCGCCGCTGGAATCGTAGTCATTGGCCAATAAGTCAATGAACACTGGGCCGCCCACAGGCAGCACACCGATATCGTCCTCTGCGGTAGGGGCCGCGTCCTGGTCGGGTTCGACCACGTCGACTCGCACATAGCCAGTTGAGGTTGCTGGTCCATCAGTGACCACATAGCCAAGGTAGTAACTCCCCGCTGCCACCCCCGTGATAGACAGGGTTCCCAGGGAGCCGTCCATGCTCACCGTTATCCCATCCGGGGCAGGCTCGACCTGCACTAATCGCAGCGAATCCCCGTTCGGATCGGTGTCATTGTCGAGCGGTGAGATCGTCACCGTTGAATCCCGTCGCACCACGACATGGTCCGTATTGGTGATCGGTGGCAGATTCCCTTGATCGCGAACCGTCACATCGAGTTTGCCCTCGCCGATGTCGCGCCCGTCTGAGACCAGGAACGCCACCTCATAGTGCCCAGGTGTGCCCCCATCTTCGGTGACATCGACCGATCCCAGTTCCCGATGCCGAACCGCCAGCCCTTCAGGGCTTTTCACTTCGTCAAGGTAGAACGGATCCCCATCAGGGTCGTACCAGTTCGCCAGTGCATTAACCGTGGCACTGCGTCCAGCCCCTAGCGAGAGGGTTGAGGGAACGAGCTGCACTGGGGGTGAATTCATCCCCTCCTCATGGACGGTGAGCACCGTCTGAGCTCGCGCCGTTCCCCCACGGCCGTCGGAAATCTCATATTCGAAAACTGAACTTCCTGAGGCATCAGGCGGCACCACGATATGAAGGGCACCACCCTCACGGGTAATGGTCACTGTCCCCAGCGATGTCTCCGTTACCGAGGTAACCGTCAAATAATCGCCATCCGCATCGGAATCATTGAGAATAACTGGCAACACATTGGAACGACCAGCCCTCACCCCAAAGGTGTCGTTGGCAGCTACTGGCGGAGTGTTTTCTTCAGCCCGCTGCGGCTCGGCGATGTCATTGGCTTGCTCTGCGGATTCTTCCTGAGATTCTTCCTCAGATTCTAAGGTTGAGTTCACCTGATCCCAGTCCTCGACTAGGAGCATCATTTCATCAGGAAGCCATAACGATCCGGTTTCCATGTCATTGAGCACAATGGTTGTGCGGTTGACTCGGAATCGGGTCTGCCGAACCCCAGATAAGGAATCGACGGCGATGTCAACGTCATCAAAATCCTGCTCACAGTCACGCAAGAATGCGCCTTGACCAGTCCACGCGCTATAAGAACATGTCCCCAACCGCACTGGTCGCGTCGGGCTACCTCCGGAGTGAGTCACAGCGGTGAAACTGATCTCACCGCCATTGAGCGGAACCTGATGAATACCGGTCGTTGAAGCGACCAGGACCTTATCCGAGCTAGGGCCATTGTCTTGGAGTTGCAAACCCTCGGCACTGATCGTGGTTGTAGCCCCAGAGGGCAGGTACAAGGTGGAGGTACTGCGATCGAGTACGACGGCCTGCTCCCCCACTGCCGCGATCTGCAGATCCGCCTGCGGCTGGATCCCCGACAACGCCTGAACCTTCGCTTGATCAGGGGCTGCATCGGCTGGCAGGGTAACGAGCTGCCCAGCCTCAGCAGAGACGACATGAATACTGCCATCGCTGCCCACCGTGGTGATAGCGGCTGGCATCCCGGTGATATCGGCAGGGGTTTGTTCACTATTGATTGGAGCCAGCTGGGTCAGTTGCTGACGCCAGATGGAACCTTCGTTCACCTTTGTATAGGCAATCACCGATCCCCCGACTGTGGCGGCCATACCGGAATGGGTGACGGCTCCCCCAAGGCGGGCTCTAGCGACATCGACCGGGGCTAGGGATGGGGCAGCCAAATCCGCGATCTGAACGTCATCGCCATTTTGGAATACGTCAACATCATCGGTGCCTACCCTTACCGCAGCATCAAGAGTGCGGGAAGCATGATTGAGGTGGGCAACCATCTGCAGCCGAGAGTTTGTTACCCATACCCCAGCATCGTTGAGATCCACTGCGGTCGCGGGGACTCCACGGTTGAGCAGGGCAGCGATGAAGGCGATGAGCACCACGATGCCGAGGGCCAGGCAGACAATCCGCTTACCTAGGTTGCCGGCGTTCACGGTCACTCCCCCTTACCCATCTCACCTGTACAGTTCCTGTGGCAGGACCACCTTAGCCTAACTTGAATCAACAATGCCGTCACGCTCGGGCACTTTTAGCTATATTCATCGCAACTAAGAGCCACAAAGATCGCGAAACTGAGTGAAATGTGTATAAACTCTCCCATGCGCCTAAGCTGACACCAGCTTTATCAGTCGTAGCGGACCTGAGTTGGGCGTTGCCCATGAATGACATTTCGGATAGGAGACCCGTGCATACCCAGCAGCGGATCGCTCGTCCTCAGCAGGCAGTTGCGGCCAACCGCAGGTCCCGCCGAGTCGACATCCCCTCAGGTGCTCTCGCTGCCGCCGACAGCTTGGCGGTGGTGGTGTGGCTCCTCGCTCTTCTTGGGGTCCCCGCCATCACTGACTCGGCCAGGATCCAGGCCTGGGTCGTCAGCTTGGGAGCATGGGTGGCAGCGGCCGCGATCAGCAGGTTACTCACTCAGCTACGTCCAGCCCTTGCCTGGTCCGGGGCGCGAAAGCTGCTCGTAACCGGATTGGCTGCGGTGGCGATGTTCTATGCCGCAGAGTTGGTGCATCCCAACCTGCCACTGCCGCAACCCTATGCGGCAGTCATCCCCCCGATTGCGCTGATCGCGACTATCCATGGTGGCTGGTTCTTGGTATCGAGACTGGTATTGGCTCATCGAGCAAATGCACTATTACTAGCACCCTCGTCCACCTTGCCTTCCTTGAACAGTCGCATCACCCGCTATGAGGAGTCGCTGGGCATCACCATCGCTGGGGTCATGGGATGGGATGATCATCTTCCGCTGCTCAGTGCCCCACTGCCCTCACTGTTCGACCAAATTCTGTCCGCGATGAAGGACTGCCAGGCGACGGTGTTGGTGCTGTCGGTTTCGTCCATCACATCTATGTCCGATATGCAGGATCTTCGCTGGCAGCTGGAGAATGAGGGTATGCGGCTCGACGTGGTGATCGAACCTACCTGTCTAGGTCCAACAACGATTCAAGTGACTTCCGCACCCGGAGTGACCCTATTACGCGCCGTCGCCCGTCGTGACACCGTCTTGGAGGCAATACTCAAAAGAGCCTTCGACGTCGTGGTCTCGTCCATCCTCATTGTGCTGCTGACCCCACTGTGGATCACCGTCACCCACCTCATCAGACGCCAGGACGGTGGCCCGGCCTTCTTCTTGCAGGAAAGGGTCGGACGTGATGGCCGCACCTTTCCGATGGTCAAGTTCCGCACCATGGTCACCAATGCCGAGTTGCTGTTAGCCGAGCTAGGCGATGATGAGCCCCGCAATGATGTCTGCCGGGATGGCGACACGGGGGTGTTGTACAAACGCGAGAATGATTCACGCATCACCCCACTGGGCAGGATATTGCGTCGCACCAGCATCGATGAGCTTCCGCAACTGTTCAACGTGTGGTGGGGACATATGTCCTTGGTTGGACCCCGCCCCCCATTACCGCGTGAGGTGGCCCAATACATGCCTCGGGTGATGCGCAAATTCAACGTGCGACCAGGCATGACCGGGCTGTGGCAGGTTTCGGGGCGCTCCAACCTCAGCTGGGAGGAGTCGGTCAGACTGGACCTGCACTATGTGGAGCACCGCAGCTTGGCCTTTGACATCGCCATCCTGCTCAAGACGATCCCTGCCGTGTTCCTTCAAGAAGGAGCCTACTAGTCACGGCATGGTGGCTGTGGGCTTAGACCATTTGCCACGGCGGCCCTGGATCATCGAGTCGCAATAGTCACTGCGTGATGGCTGTGGGCCGAAATCCTGTCGAGCTCCTCGGCAGGGCGCGTAGCCGGGCAGCCAGGGAGGGTGCCTTCACTAGGAAAACCACCGCCTCGACGGTGTAGCGCCCCAGCAGCCGACGCGGTTCCTTCACAATTCGCCAAGCCCAGCCGAGCCGTAGCCGGTGTACCCAAGGGGGGAAATATTGCTGTTTGGCCGCGAACTGATCGATCCAACCGCCCGCAGTAGAAACACTTGCCCTGGGCAGCACCTGAGATAATTCACAGGCCACTTGCTCTTGTAGACCGGCACCCAATCCGACGATGACATGGCGGGGGTCAAAGTCCACCAAAGGCTGCGGATTCGCCCTGAGTTCAGCCAGCTCGGCATAGCCATCGATAGCGAGCACCTCACGGGGCGCCAGCCGAGCGGCAGCCTTGGCTGCCACACCCGGGGCTGCCCCCACCAAGGCTATGCGATCTTCACTGGCCAATACCTCGTCGATGGCGATTGGCAACACCAAATCGGCTGATGACCGAGCCACTTTCATTCCGAAAGCCCGCAACACCACCTGCAGCAAGGTGCCGTCAATCCCAATGAAATTGGTTCGCAGCAAGGCATCCCAGTCGGCATGAAGCAGGGACCAATGGTTGAGCCAGGTGCTGACGGTAGTGGCCTGGGTCACGGTATGGGCTACCTGATGGAGCGGGGTCTCGGTCATGATCCTTCCTACTCCGCGTCAGCAGCCGTGGTAAGGGTGGCGGCGAAACTCGTCGACGGTGCCGATCGATAATTCAGGTGGATTTCGACGGCGATGACGTTGCGACCAGCTGTTAATGCGCTAGCCGGGATGACAACTGTGGCCTGTTCAGCTTCAGCTTGGGCCGCAGACACCGCAGCTTCGGCCCGGGTTTCGTGGTCAATGGGCCGCTGTGGCATACGGTGCCGCGTGAGCTCCACCCCGTTGACATAGATCACCGCTCCGTCGTCAGCCCGATAGGTGAGCCTCAGATCCTGTGGCTCACTGAGCTGAAAGTCGTGCCGGTAATAGGAGGCGATCGGGCGGGAGGCGACGGACCCAGGCGCGAAGGTGGTAGCCAGGTCGGAGCTGCCATAGCCCAAGGGCGCAGGGCCGATGGGCCAGTCAGTGTCATCGAAGTCGGGATCTTGCCAGTTGGCATCAGGGCCTTGACTGGCATAGTGATAGGACCACTCATCTGCTTGGGCTATCAGCAAGCTACCGGCGGGTTCTTCCTGCCCACCAGCCACCACACTCGCCACCGTCGTGGATGCTCCCACATTGCCGGTGCTATCCACAGCCCGCACGAAGTAGCGATTCTCTCCGCCGACAGGCAGAGTCAGCGTTGTTGCGGTGGTGGTCGCAACGACACGGTCATCGCGGAGCACCTGGTAGGTCACCCCCGCCTCGACCGCTGGCCAGGCCAGGGTGAGGGTTCCGTCTCGGTTACCCCGCACCGACAACGACTTCGGCGCCGCTGGTGCCTGGCGATCTCGTGCTGGATATCTCACCCAACCACCATTCCACTGGTCTTTTCCGGCTGTAGTTCGGGACCCGGTGAAATCTCCCCCGGCCCAGACTGCACCATCATCGGCGATGTAGAGTGACCAGGCACCCGCATTGGCGCTTTGTAGCTGATACGGGGTCCATGAGTACTGGGCTCCGGTTTCTGCATCCCAGGCACCGAATGTCTGGATGCGACTGGCCTTAGTGAACTTCACCCCAGGATCTGGGTAGGTGAAGGAATTCTCATAGGCATAGTCAAAGCAGTGGCAGCCAGCGTAGAGCGTCACCCCGTCGGTGGCGATGGCCTGAATATCCCCACCGTTGTATTGAGTGATAGAGCCATTAACTCGCGTCATGTTCTGGTGTTCGTAGGCCTGCAGGGTGTGTTGTGAACCACCGAAGAACACCAGCGACCCGGTAGCCCTTACCGCCTGTTGGTAGGTTCCGCTGAGGGTGGTACTTGGCCGATATTGCCACTGCACCGGGATGGGTGCGCCTGCGGCCATGGAGATCACCGCCGCTTTGAAGGCCTCGCCGCTGCGGGTCCGGGTGAAATATCCAGCGGCGTAGAACCGGCCTAGATCCTCATTGGTGTCGATATCCATGAGAGTCCCATTGAATTCTGGGTTCCAGTCCGAATCGGGTTTGCCCTTCAGGTCGACTCTGGATGCGGCACGTCCGTACACGTTGCTGCGCCCCTGGCCGCTGAGGTGGGTGAAGGAGCCTCCCAGATAGACCCGGTCCCCGGCCAAGGACATTGCCCGCACACTGACTCGACCGCCGCTAGAACTCAGCCGGTTGCTGATTTGAAGATCCCAGGACTCGTCCACAGCTCCGGTAGCGGGATCCAGCAGCACAGTGCCGACATGTCGAGAACCGTTGACCTGGGTGAAATCCCCAGCAACCAGCAACTTGCCATTAGGCAGCGCCAACAGGTCTTTAACCTGGTTATTGAAAGTCACATTAAATGATGAGATGAATTCGCCGGTGGTGGCGTCGAAGGCCGCCAGTGCGGTGCGAGACACTGGGGATGTGTTACGGCCACGTTGAACACCAGTGAAATTTCCGCCTACAAACATCGTTTGCCCTAGCTGTGCGAAGGCTTGGACCGCCGCATTGCCTTCAGCTTTACTACCGGTCAGGTTCCCCACGACCCCCCAGCGGGTAGGTGAGGAAAGATCAGAGACCGTCGGATCCACCAGCTGTTCGGCGGTACCGGAATCACCGATGGCGCTGAAACCCTCGGTTGACTTCAGTTGGGGACGGATATAAACCTCGGCATAGGGCAGGGCTGAGGAATTGTTGCGCCACAAAAAAGACTGAGCCGAGGTGGAGCCACGGTACAAGCTTGGGCCGTAGCCATAACCAAGTTTGTAATTGCGGTTCGAATCCTCGGTCATGTCCAGGCTGTAGTAACCCCAATCCTGACCGAGCCGGTTGCGAAAATTCCCAGAACTCGACCACCGGCCCCCATCGAAGCGGACCTTTGCGGTATGAGCAGACCGAAATGCCCAACTCCAACCAGTCATGCGGTCAGGCTTCAGATCCACATTCTGCCAGTTCGCGCCCGCCACATCAGTGGCCCGAACGATACGGATTGGATCTGCCAGATCAGCGACAGCGCCCCCGCCAAGGAGGCCGTTGATAGTGTCATCAGATAGCTGCACCGTCGCGAACTGCTCCGGAGTGCGGGTGCGGGTTAACAGATCCTCGGGATTTCCCTGGCCTCGCGAATAGGTATCCCAGCCCTCGCGTCCCCGCCCGACCAGCACCCAGCCGCCACCGGCCATCGACTGGTCGCAGAAGAATTGGGCCGGAGCGGTCATCGTCGGGGTCAGCAACCAGTACGCTCCAGACGGCGCCTGGGGCTGTTGTTGCTTAATCTCCCAACAGGAGGCAGCGGCCGTCGCAGCGCTCGATCCATCACGTACAACGACGGCGGCACGAGCCGGGGCAATGACGCCGAGCGTGACCCATAGGAGCAGACACAACGTGCCAATGATTAGGCGAGTGGACCTCAATTTGACACCTCAAATACCGCGGGAGACCCATATATTTATGCGCCCCCGGAATGTCAGAAATCACCGATGGCGCGAATTATAGTGATTTCTGGCCGAAAGTCCAGTCAAGGTTCACGAAGATCTCAACTGAGTGAGATGAAAGCGCTCCCGTAACAGGTAGCAACCCAGGCTAAAGAGCACTACCGAAATGGTCGAGGCCACCGCCAAGGGCCCAAATCCTTGGCCTAAGGTATGGGCAACCAACAGCGATGGGGCAGCCACCGTGGCAGTGACGATTCCAAGAGGGATGAGGAAGGTTGTCGGGTGCAGCGTTATCCCAAGAAAACGCCTGACCTGAATCGTGGCCAATATAGCGTCCAGAATCATACATCCCGCCCATGCCCAGGCGGCACCCAGGATCCCCAATGTGGGGACCAGAACGACGATCCCCACCACGTTGACCACCAAGACGATCACCTTATTGGCCGCCGCCCAGCCGCTGTGGCCGCTCATAATCAAGAGGGTATGAATATTGCCGGCCAGGAAGGTGATGCCGGCGCCGAGGCTCAACACCACCAACACCGGGGCCCCAAGCACGAACCCCTCACCGAGAATGGCCATAAGAGTGGGCGCGAAGACCGCCATGATGGTGTAGACCGGGCAGGCAAAGAGCACCAGCCACATCGTGGCAGTGGTGTGAAGATCTAGAAGTTCGTCGAGGCGTCGCCTATGAACCAAGGCGGACATGCGGGGGGAGACAACCACACGTAGGGCGGTATCGACCACCATGCCAGCCTGAATGAACCGACCGGCCCCACCGTAGATACCGGCAGCGGCATTGCCGATCAACATCCCGATGATGATGACATCCAGCCATACGAGGGCCTGCTCCAGGCCAGCTGCCAGGGTACGTGGCACCGCAAAACCCAGGGCCCTGCGGGTTTCGCCCGTGGTAGGCCAGATCCCGGAGATATCGGCGGGGAAGGTTGTGGCTTTGCGCCACAGCAGTACCGCAGCTACAGCTAAGACCACGACGATAGGTACTGCCCAAGCCAGCGTCACGACGAGGGTGGAGGCGAGGGCTGAAACCGCGATGATGGCGATGGGCCGCAACAGCGGCAAGGCGATGTTTTGGGTCAGCACGTATTCGCGCATACCACCTAGCGCACGCAACGAAGCCGTCACGACAAGCAATAACGTGTAGGTCGGGATGAACCAGGCGATCACGGAGACAGCACGATCCAGGCCGCCGTCGGCTTGCCCCCACAGCCACGAGGAGAGAAGGTTCAGCACGAAGGCTGCGAACAGACTGACCAGCGCAGTCACTGCGGCCACCAAGATCAGGTGGCTGCGGATACGTTGTGGTGAGTCGATCTGCACTCGCGGCAGCAGGAAGATAGCGGTGGAATCCATGCCTAGCTTGGACAAGGCCGCCACGATCGCGAACACCGCGGTGGCTTGGATCACGACACCAGCCCCATCGCTGCCTAGGAGCCGCGTAATAAGAACTGTGGTGAGGAAACCGAGGATCGCGCTGGTTGCGGCACCGAGAAATCCCAGGGCCCCACCTTTGGCCAACCATCCTCGTGTTGGGGGCTGTTCACCCATCTATCTCCCCCCGAGATTCCAGGTATCCTGCTAGCTGATCGTTGGTCATCTTATCGACGTTAGGGGGAGCCGCGATGCCAAAAGCCCGGGTACGAGTTCTCATCGGGTTGATTGCGTTGGTCGGCATCGCTGTGTTGATATTCACCCTGGTCCCGGACACACAGTCCCCCAAGGACCCAAGCCCAACCGTCACTGAGTCCTCGGCGGCGACGCCATCGATCCCAGCAGCGACACCTCCGAGTCCATCCACGGCGTCGCAGCAACCAGTCCCGTCCCCCACCGCCACCGAATCGGATGATCCGGCCACCGCACTGCCGATGATCGTGGACGGCGTCGCACAGGAACTACAGACTGTCGACGACAGCACCGATTTGTCTGGGCTACTGGCCGGGGACGCCTTAGCTGCGCAGCAGGCCTTGGTCGAACAGTGGGTGGCCGAAGGGACCCACCAAGAAGGCGCACCAGTATTAGAGCAACTCGAGGTGCTCAGTGCCGATTCACAACAGGCCCTCGTGCAGGCCTGCGTGGTCACTACCCAGGTACGGATCCTCGACTCCGCAGGCATCGACCTGACAGATGCCGAAGCAGCTAAGCGAACCCGGATGGTTTTCACCCTCATGCGGACCGAGCAGGCCTGGAAACTGGTCGACGAATCCTTCGCCGATGAACTCGACTGCTAGCGCGGCGGCTTCGTCGTTCGATCCGGCCCCGGCCGGCGCGTGCTGGGATCGGTTGGTGCTGGTCCACCTCGATGCGGTCCCGACGAAGAATCATTGCCGCCATCGGTAGGGCCACCATCATGCCCGTCATCAACCCATAGAACAGTGACTCGATGAGGGTGGCCAACATGAGGCCACCTAGGATGGCGCCCAGCAGATCGAAGCGATTGATTGCTTTACCAAAGGCCCAGACAAAGAAACCGAGGAATAACGCCAGACCGACGAAACCGTAGGAGAAAACCACAGTCCAGAAATGGCCTTGGGTTCCCATAGCGGGGAGCCAGCCATCGGCTGATGGGCGGGGTGCGCCGTAGCCAAAGAGCGGTGATTTGGCCACCTCAGCCAAGGTCATGACATAGAGGGTGAATCGGTCCTCGGTGGAGTTGGTGGTTTCCACCCGAGCCAGCAGCGAATCGCTGGCTGGGGACAGCATCCACGCCACGAACCCGAGGAGCGCGACAAAAAGACCAGTAAGCACCGGCAACCACTTGCCCACTCGCAGATACTGGAACCCAACCCAGGCCGCCACGATCCCAAGGCCGACGAACATGCCGCGGTTGAGGGTGGCAACCGCCGGAACCACAGAGCTGAGACATACCAGCAGCACTATCCAACGCCAGCGTGACCGCAGCGCCCATTCCAGCCTGAGATGGGCGAGGGCCAATGGAAGGGCGAAGGAGTAGACATTGCCCCAGGTATTGGAATAGAGGAACGGCGCCGATGGCCGGGGCTCCTGGACCACCCAGGTATCTGGGTTCCACTGAGTGGTGCGCCGAATCGCCATCTCCCGCACCAGTTCGTTATTGAGTAAGGCATCGGGCAACAGATAGGCCATGGGGGTTTTGAAGACCAGCAGGGGTGCCGCCATCGCCACATAACCACCAATGGTGGTACACGCCAGGAAAACGGTCATCGATGTCAACACGGCCCGAGTAGTCAGTGCCCGGCGAGCGTGATAGACGTAGAAGCCCAGCGCTCCGGCCGCCCAGATCATGATGAGCCGGTAGATAGCCCCAACCATCCGGCCAGAGGTATCCACCATGGCCAGCGAGGCCACGATCCACACCAGGAATAGCAGCCATACAAACCCCAATGGCGGCATTCGCAGGCCGCGAACCCCTTGCAGGGCGATGACTGCGGCCAGGGCTGCGATGGGCCACACCATATCGCCGATACCCAACACCCATGCCCCGAGATAGCCGACGAATGGCATCAAGAACGGCCATCCTGGCAGCGAGTCAGCCAGTCGGCCTCGGTGGGCGTCAACCAGTTTCCCCCTGGCACGTCGGGCCTGGTGAAGGTTTGCTAATGCGGCTCTCATCGGCGTCGGCGAGCTTCCTTACGGGAACGCAGATACAGCCACGGCCCTTCGAGGAAACCCGCGATCTCCTGTTTGGTCAATCCTGCTGGCACGTCCGGATCTGTTCCGGCGACCCGTGGCGAACCGGGACGCAGCCGTCGGGCAACGGCGGGGATGCGTCGCAACAGGGTCATGATGGTGGCTGGTTTGGCGATCAGGGTTTTGGTCAGTAGGGCCGCTGCCCCGGATCCATTTCCTCGAATCTGGGTGGCTAATCCGGCTTCATCGCGACGATGCCGGTGATGGACCACAGCATCAGGGGTGTGGACGATGGCCCAGCCTGCGAGGAGAAGACGCGCGAAGATATCGAGGTCTTCACCGCCACGGGTCCGGGTTCCCGCACCTAGGGCGATATCGAAGGGGCCAACCGCCGCGAGGGCCTGGGCTCGAAATGCCATACACACCCCGGCTCCGACCCGTGCGGGGAGGAACGGATGGAGGGGTCCTCCCTGGCCAGCCGTACCGAACCTTGCCAGTTCAGCATCAGGTGGGGTGCAGGACCACAGCAGCGGTTCAGGATCTTTCGGAAAGCCACCGCGTGCTTCGAACCAGCGCTGAGAGCGATGAGCCAGTTCAGCTGGCAACACGATCCCGGTGGTTGCTGCGATCCGATGCTGAGGATCATCGGCGAAGGGCTCGATGAGGCCTCGAAGCCAGTCTGGCCGCACCAGGGCGTCGTCATCAGTGAAAGCGATGATCTCAGCCTTGGCGGCCGCCACTCCCCGGTTCCGGGCTCGGGATAATCCGGGGGTAGGTTCGTCGACGATGCGTAGCCGGTCATCGGCGAGGTGGGCGAGTTGGGTGCGGGTGGCGCCGGTGTGCGGGGCGTTGTCAACCACGATGACTTCGAAGTTCACGCCACGCTGGGCCAGCACTGCAGCAACAGCCTGGGGCAGCAGGTCGCAGGAACCGGTGGTGCACAAGATGACAGTGGCGTCAGGAAGATCGGTGTGCGAGGCCCAGCCTCGTCGGGTTCGATCCTGGTTGGCGGTCAACTCCGCTAGTCGCTGGTCGAGTTCGGTGGAGTCGACATCGAGGATGTCGAGGGTCCTAGTCCCGACCACTACCAGCGCGATACTACGTTCATCGCTGGCTTGACCAGAGATGGTGTGCCTATCGCCGCTAGCCAGGTCGACCACCAGGATGTGGGCTCCCTCATGTTGGCCTGGGGGGACGCTCATCTCGGCGCGGCCCCCGCATCATCAAACCAACGGATCGCGGGTTGGGGGCGGGTCTCCTCCAAGAGCGTTTGGGAGAAGGTAGGTGGCATCGGCGCCGTCGGCGAGGGCGCCGGTTCCGGCTCCGGCTGCGGGGATGCGGCAGGAAGCGCGTCGTGAGGAATATAGAAGGCGCCGGTGAGCTGGCAACCGCTGAGATCAATCTGGTCGACGAGCTGGGCAACATCCTCCTTGGGAATGCCTGGCCCGGGCGCAATAGCCACCAAATCTATTCCAGCCAGAGCACGCAGCAGGTCGGCTCGAGGGCCGTCAAGGTCGAGGATCTGCAGGTGCCGGTTGACGCTGAGGTCGGACTGCGCATCGGTAAAGGCCGCTACCAACAGGGGGGCTTCGGCATCACTGGAGCTGACGATCAAGGCCGTGCTTCCTTGATCCTTACCGATAAGGGTGGCCATCCGGGCAGCTCCAAACCACCGCATCTCGCCGCGCTCACTCAGGTCGGCACACCACACCGGGGCGTTGATGATTTCTGCAAGATGCTTGGGGCCGCGGACTCGTTGGTCGAGTTTCTCCCGCACCAAGGCGAGGGCGAGCCCAAGGAATAGCCCGCCACCCGCTGCTGCTGCAAGATAGGCGACCCTCGAGGGCCCCCGCACCAGGCCAGAAACATCATTTGAGGTGATGATCCGTCCCGCCGGCGCTTCCAACCCGATCAGCTCGGCCTTACGGGAGGTGAGAGCCTGCATAGCTGAGCGCAGGGTTTCACGTCGGGCGGCAGTGTCAGCGCTATCCCCCGTCAAAGCGGCCAGCTCACGTTCTTGGGCCAGGATCTGTTGGTCGATGATCTGGGTGATGGCTTCAGCCCGCTTCAACACCAGTTCACCGCGAACCACCAGATAGGCCTCCGCCACGGCGGAACTGATCCGCTGCGCCCGGTCCGGGTCCTTGTCAGTCCAGGAGATGGAGATCACCTTGCCCTCGGTTTTCGCCGAGACCGCGATTCCTTCCAGGATTTCCGCGGCGGTGATGCCATCGCCAAGCTGTGTGGCGGCTTTGCTGGCTGTTTCACCCGAACGCACCAAACCCACCTCACTAGCAATGACAGAGGCAGAGTTTCCGTTGAGTACGGCTGAAGGATCTGAGTTGACGGCCACAATCTCCACCCCTGTGGTGGCGGTGTAGGTGTGGCCGGTAACCAGCAGCCACCCAGTCACGAGGGTGAGGCTGGCCACGATGGTGGACACGATTGTGATCCACCTAGTTTTCAGGACCCGCAGCACTACCTGGGGCCCGTCTTGAGGGGGCAGGATGAGGATTTTCATCGATTGTCTCCGTTAAGGCTCAGGTGTTGTGAGGGGCGGCGGTGCGAGCCCACGTCAAGCGCGCGGCCAACCGACGTCGAAGCATCAGTCCATAGAGACCGGGCAGACGACGAATTGCAGGGTCGACCAGCGCGGCGAATCGTTGTAGTTGCCGATCTTTCTCGGCCTGAGGCAGGGCTGCTATTGCGACCAGTCGCGGTAAAGGCTCTCCCAGGAGGTGTTCAGCCAGCTGGGCATAAGCCTCCGCTTGGTCTGGGTTGCGCCACGACGCATTGGTCCACTGGCGCGATCCCGAAATCTGGCCGGGATGGAGCCGGTAGAGCAACCCCCAGCTGGCGACTCGTCGCAGCCTCTTGCCGGCAGTAGCGGCACGAATCCACAGGTCGTAGTCCTCAGCAGGGACGTTGCGGTACCCGCCTAACTCGGCGATCGCGGTGCGTTTGGCGAGCATCGTGGGATGAACCAATGGATTGGTCACCAATAACGCGTAGGGCAAACTACCGGACTCGATAGCCACTGGCAGGTGCGGGTGCAATCGCCACTGAGCTTTATTGACGACTTGGGTGAAGACAAAATCATCGCCGTCGGCTAGCTGCGGCATGCAGACTCTGAAACGCCCCGCCAAGGACACATCGTCGGCATCCATCCGAGCCACCAACCGAGAATCGGTTTCCGCGAGCAGCCGGTTGAGTCCAGCTGCCACACCGTTGGGGGTGGGATTGCTGAGGATGCGCAGTGCCGTGCTGCGCCCCTGTTCCTGGGCGGCACGCTGGGCTTGTTCGACGGTGGTATCGGTGGAGCCATCGTCAAGGAGCACCAGTTCGGCATCTCGGGGCATCGCCCGTAACGTCGAGCTCACTGCTTGGCCGATGGTGGCTTCCGCATTGAGTGCCGGCATCAAAACGCTGATCTCAGGCATCAGCCTGTCCTGCCTGTCTGCTCTGTGCCGCATCGAGAGCACGTAGGTCCTGGTAACGGCGAGACAGCGACACTGTCGAATGGAGGCAGGCGACCACAGCGAGGGCCGTATAGCCCAAGGCAAAGACTGGAGCTATTCCCCAGAACACAAACCACCAGCACAGCACACCGGGATCGGTGGGCAGGAGCACGAAGGAGCGCATGGTTCCGCCACGTCGCTGGGTCCGACCGGCGCCGGTAACGAAAGCCTCAGCGAGAATCTGGCTGAGGAACTGTCCAGATGTGACCAAGGAATAGATCAGGGCGACGACGGCGAGCCATCGGTCATCACCGCGATAGATCACCACCGCGACCGCGACCGCAACATGGATAGCTGGTGAGCGAAACGCGTCAGCGACGTGGTCAATCCATTCACCGGTCTTCGAGGAGGTTCCGGTCAGCCGAGCCAACTGCCCATCAGCTGAGTCGAAGAGATATCCCAGGGCCAGCAATACCGCAGTAAGTAGGCCCACCCAGGGTGCTGGCGGGCAGGCGATAAGCACTGCCATGCCACAGACCGAAAACAGCATCGAGATGGCGGTGATCTGGTTGGGAGTCAGCCCGCCGGCCGCACCGGCAGCTGCCACGACCCGCGCCCCGCGACGATTCACCCACCGGGTATAGGCCGGTACCCCATGTCCAGGTTTCTGGGCAGCGTCCAGCACCGAAAGATGATGCCGAAATCTCTGCCACCAGGTCTCGCCGGGGCTCATAGCTGAGCCTGCCCGAAATTCTCGCCAATCTCTGCCTCAATATCGTCTTTAGACAGGAACCGGCGCAGCATCGTGGAGGATGTTGATGGGGTGTAGGGAAGGTAGACCACCTTCGCACCCACCTCAGCCAATTCCGCTTCGAGCCGGGCGCCTTTGGCTGTGCCCTTCCAATCGTCGCCTTTAAACAGGACATCGAAGGGTTGCAACCGCCACGCCAGCCGTTTGTCTTGGTCCAGATCAACAACCACCGCATCCACGAAACGCAACGAAGCCAGCAGGTCGCAGCGTTCCCGTAGCGGGATCACCGGGGGCCGACCTTTCATCCGCTGTAGGGATTCGTCGGTCGCCACCCCCACAACCAGTCGATCGCAACGGCTTCGCGCGGCTCGCAGAATGTTGAGGTGTCCGATGTGGAGCATGTCGAAACCCCCGGGAACGTACCCGGTGATTCGGCTCCGCATCGGAGCAGCAGTTCTTTCCCCCAACGCACCACTGTGCAAACTCATGGGTTAAACGTTGTCGCCC
>JBHAEB010000140.1:0-5085 GCA_041855345.1 Arachnia sp.
CAACAGTTCCATGGCCTCTCGAAGTGCGGCATCGGTGACCACCAAACCCATCCCCCGCATCGCTACTGCGACATCGGCTGTGGTGTAGTTGCGCCCCAGTCTGCCTAGCCTGGTTTGCAGCTCGTCGAGCATCATCGCAGCACCTCCGTCAACAATTTGCGAGAGTCCAGGCGCAGCCGTGAAGCAAGCTTCGAACCGACGCTGGCCCCCTGAGCTGCCAACCGCGGCACCCTGCGGTCATGGCGTATCGTGCCTGCCAGTGGCAGCCCGATAGCCTCAGCCACCATCGACGGCGGGATGCTGCGACCTGGCCCAGTCCGCACCACGATCAGCGCCCCTACAAGGTTGAGTTCCTGGGCGCGCATCCGTGCCGCCGCCACGGAGCGGACATCGGCACCCACCACGAGCAACGGGAGTACGCGACGCCCCAGCGCTGCTAGTCGTTCACCCCCGCCCAGGTCAACTACCACGACATCGTGGCTGCGTTCCATGGATCGAATTACCGCAGTGATCGCAGCCTCATCTGGTTGTTTGGCCTGGTTCCTGCCCAGGGACAGCACTGCCACCCGATCCACCGAGACCAGGTATGGCCCCAGATCCCCCACCTCACCAGCAGCATTGCTCAGATCATCCCAGGTCATACCCTGCTGGGTTTCGGCTCCAAACAGCAGGTCCAATCCGCCACCGCAGGCCGCCAATTCCACCGCCGCTGACCGGAGCCCCCGTTCGGCGACACGCGCGGCCAAGGCAGCAGCCAAAGAGCTGACACCAAGACCACCTGAAGCCCCAATCAGGCCAATCACCTGCCCAGACTGACCAGGGGAACTAGCGGTCAGCACCTCAGCCAGCCGGGTCGAGGCTGAGGGCAGCAGCAGCGCAGGTGCCCCAAGCTCCGCAGATGCGCGCAACAGCTCTTCCTGTTCGAATCCGATAGCCCACGTGGCTGCGACCTCCTCCAAAGCCGCGGCTCGGGGGGCAAGGTCCGGGCCTACCAGCCGAAGCGAGGCCGAACGCCAGCGTGCCCGTAGCTCCTCCCGGTCACGGACCCCAGCCAACTCCACACCTAAGGCCAACGCCGTGGACAGCACAGCATCGACTAGGGGGGCCTCGCGTGTCGCCAACAGCGGCGCGGTAATCTCCGAGGTGTTCATGCAGCTACTTTGGGGACGCTCCGGGGCGAATCTCCATCTTGGTCGCTTCGTGTGGATAACCTATGCCCCACAATCCATCAACCATTCCAGGAAGCAATGTCCACGATCGATCCTCTGCCGCCCGTCGCACTGTCCTACCTGTCCGTGTGGGATCAAGTGCGTGGCTTGACGATCGGCGGTTCGTTACTGCCAACGCGATTAGCCCGGCACGGTCACACCGTCTTTGCGATGGCGAACACTAAACGGGACGCCGCACGCCTCAAGGACATCCCTGGCATCATCCCAATGCAGGCTCGCCCTGAACAGATCCCAGTCGATCCCATCCAATTTGAGGTGGTCTTCGCTCACCAGAGCTTCCACCAATTCGACGCGGTCTCGACGCTGCGGGAGATCGCGCGGGTGTTGCGTCCTGGTGGTTGCTTCTCCTCGACCTACCTGGTGCGCGATGACTCCGTGCCCTGGGTGCGACGTCTGACCGCCCTGCTGCGTCACTATGACCCGATGGCGATGCGCGGTAACTACGGCCAGGACTCCATGAATGCGGTGATGGACTGCAAGTATTTCCCGGAGATTGAGCATCGCGCCTTCAGGATCTGGCAGGAAATCTCGCTGGAGGGGCTGCAGCAGATGGTCGCCGCCCAGCCGCTGTCACGTCGGCTCACCGAAACCCAGAAAACCACTCTGGAGGCCGAGGTCAGCGAACTATTCAGCCAGTCGGTGAGGCCAGGCGAGAATCTACGACTGCCATTCCAGCTTTTGGCGTGGCGGGCCTGGGTGAGCCACGATGAGCTCACCGAGCCGGTGTCCATGCCCGAACATGGCCTCAAGATCGACCTGCCTGCGACGCACTCCCCCCGGTACGCATAGGCTAAGCCACAGGCCTAGGTCACAGTGGAAAGGATGAAGATGGCTCAGCCAACCCCGCTGCAGTTACTGCGCGACGCCTTGATGGATTTCGTCGCCCGCGAATCAGAACTGGCTAAGGCCGAACTCATTCCCTCAGCCAAGCAAGCGGCGTTCGGAACCGGCTTCACCGCAGGTGCGGCAGCTTTCTTGATGCATGCCATCTGGATGCTGGTGATCACACTGGGCTTCGCCATTAGCTGGCTATTCGAGGCGATCTTCCATTTCGGGCTGTTGGGCTCATTCACCCTCGGATTCCTCACCGCGACGATCCTGTCGATTGTGTTGGCCGTGTGCTGCGGGCTGCTGGCCCGTAACCGGTTCAGGAAGGTGAAGGCCCCCACAGCGACCATCGAAGAGGCCAAGGCAACCTTCATCGCATTGACTGATGCCGCAGTGGGGCACCCCAGCCCCGTCCTTGATGTGGCGGCTGACAGTAGCCCGCAGTCAATTCCCGGCCACGGCACCAATCTGGGTGTTCAGCACTAACTCCCCGAGGCCAGGTAGCCCAGCGGCTACTACTCGAAGTTGATGTAGCCCCTGCGATAAGCCCGGGACCTGAGCCAGCCACCGATCCTCGCGACGGATCACCGGCACCGGCTGGGCATCCACATACACGACCACCGTCGGCTCAACCGCTACCGGGGCTTCCACCCGGATCCCGAGTTCCCATCGTCGGTCTGCGATCACAACATCGTCGTTGTCAAGCAGCAAATAGGCTCCCGACGCTTCCTGACCTCGCGCCGAGGTTGGTAACTCGCCGAGGCCATAACTCATCACCTGATCGAGGGCGGTGAGATTGTTGACCAATTCACCATGTTTGTCCGCTATTCGACGGCGGCTGCCGTGGCCGCGAGTCTCCAACCATGAGGGGATAGCACTGATCTTCGGCACCGTCCCGTCGCCCCCGGCCCAGCCTCGGGGGGGTCCACTGCGGGTCGGCCTTGACGCATTCCAACCGATCCGCCACCACGAAGGCCCGCGATAAGGTCTCATGCCCCGCACTGTGATACAGCGTCCATTGGCTGGCCAAACCGGGATCATCAAAGTCAGGGCGTCGCCGTCGAGGAAGCACAACCAGTCGCTGCTTCGACAGTTCAGCGTCAGTCCTTAGTGGTTAAGCGATGTTGATCGCGCTGAAACCGGTCGGGCACCGGAGCATTCCGGGATCGGTCCCAGGATCGTTCCCAGCCGGCTATGCGCAGTAACGCATCCAAGAGATGGGCAGTCATCCCCCAAATGAACCAGTCGGCTACCACGAAGGCTGGCCCCCGGTAACCATCAGGCCGGGTCGCGGTCAGCCGAGCATCGGGGTCGCTCAGCTGTGAGATCGACAGTCCAAGAACCTGAGCAACCTCGTGGGGGGCTGTGGGTGTTAAGGCCACCGGGCGAGACCAGGTAGCCACGACGGGGGTCACCTCATAGCCGCTGACCGGCACCCAGGCCGATGGCAGTTGACCGAGAACCCTCACCTGCGAGCTATCAAGTCCAACTTCTTCCCGTGCCTCACGCAGCGCAGTTTGGGTGGCCGTCTCACCAGGATCTGCGCCACCTCCGGGGAAGGAAATTTGGCCAGCGTGGCTTCGCAGTCCTCCAGCACGCTCGGTCAGCAGCACCTGAGGGTCGGGTTCATCGCTCAGCAATATCAACACAGCTGCTTGCCTGGCATCCTGAGGCGCCTGTCCCCACTGCCCCAGTTGCGGCGGGTTGCCCTGAGCCAGGGCCTGTCTCAAAGCTGTGAACTGGGACACAGATCCTCTATCGAACACTCGTGGCACGCGGGTTTACGGGCAAAACAGCAACGTCGTCCATGCCAGATTACGCGATGACACAACATGACCCAGTCCTCAGGGGGAAACAACTTCCCGACGGCTTTCTCCACATCGTCGGGTTTCTTGGAGGAAACCCAACCAAATCGATTCGCTAAGCGGATCAGATGGGTATCTGGAGTAATCCCAGGAATCCCGAAGGCGTTGCCTAAGACCACATTGGCGGTCTTACGTCCCACCCCAGGCAAGCTCACCAAAGCGTTGAGATCAGCAGGCACCTCACCGTCGTAGACCTCCACCAAGCGACGCGACAGCCCCACCAATGCCGATGCCTTGGAGCGAAATAGCCCCACCGAACTGATCAGCGGCTCGATATCGGCAGGTTCAGCCAATGACATGGCCGTCGCGTCGGGGTATCGCTCGAATAACGCTGGGGTCACCATATTGACCCGAACATCGGTTGACTGGGCGGACAAGACGGTGGCGACGAGAAGCTCAAAGGGGGTGGTGAAGTCCAACTCCGCATGAGCATCCGGGTAGGTCGCCGCCAATCTCTCGGCGATGGCTTTGGCTGCCGTTGAGGAATGATGAGGCCCAGCTGCCCTCACACCAGCTCCGCGATTAGCTCCACCTCGACCGGGGCGTCAACGGGAAGTACAGCCACTCCGACGGCGCTGCGAACATGAGGTGACCCGAATATGTCACCCAACAACTCGGATGCACCATTGGCAACCTGGGGTTGAGCAGTGAAATCAGGGGTGGAGGCTACGAAAACAACCACTTTCACTACGCGGGCAATGCGGTCAAGACCGCCTGCTTGGGCAGCGACGGCGGCTAAGGCGTTGAGTGCGCACTGTCGCGCGGCTGCTGCACCCTGCTCCAGGCTGACCTGGTCACCCAACCGACCGGTGGCGGTCAGAGTGCCATCGAGCAACGGCAACTGTCCAGAGGTCCAGACCTGATTACCGATCTGCAGGGCTGGGGTGTAGGCGGCTAATGGGCTGGCGACTGGGGGCAACTCCAGACCCAGCGCAGCTAGGCGTGCTGACGGCGTCGTCATCATGCCACCGGCCGCTTGAAGTAGCCCACCATGGTCTCCGGGTTAGGCCCTGGGGCTACAGCCACCAGCTCCCATCCCTCGGAGCCGAAGTTGTTCAAGATGGCCTGAGCGACGTGGCTCAGGATAGGTGCAGTGAGGTACTCCCATTTCGTCATACCCTAAGCCTGCCACCCTCCAGCCACAGTGGCTAGTGGCGGGTCAC
>JBHAEB010000141.1:0-8166 GCA_041855345.1 Arachnia sp.
CACCATCGACCCGCCGGCGGCCTGGAATTGATCGACATAGGAGTCCATGCGACCCGCCGTCGTCGGCCCGAAGGAACCCGAGGCCATGCCTTCGGGGGTCTTCGCGGGACCGGCGTAGTAGATGGGGTGATCCTTGAGGTATTGCGGCATTTCCTCCCCAGCGTCGAGCCGCTCCTTGATCTTGGCGTGGGCGATGTCGCGGCCCACGATGATGGTGCCAGTCAGCGAAACCCGCGTCTTGACCGGGTGCTTGGTCAGCTCAGCCAGGATGTCGGTCATCGGCTGGTTGAGGTCGATCTTGACGACCGCACCCTTGCCAGTGCCGCTGACCCCGTCGGTCTCGGCATCGAGATCGGCATCGACGGTATCGGGCATGAACCGCGACGGATCGGTCTCAAGCTGCTCGATGAAAACCCCCTCCGGGGTGATCTTGCCCAGGCACTGGCGATCGGCCGAGCAGGACACCGCGATGGCCACCGGCAGCGACGCGCCGTGACGCGGCAGCCGGATCACCCGGACATCGTGGCAGAAGTATTTGCCACCGAACTGGGCGCCAATACCGAAGTTACGGGTCATCTCCAGCACCTGCTGTTCCAGTTCGCGGTCGCGGATACCGTGGCCTGCGATATCGCCCACCTCGGGCAGGGTGTCCAGGTAGCGCGCGGAGGCGTATTTGGCGGTCTTGAGGCAGAACTCCGCGGAGGTGCCGCCGATGACGATGGCTAGGTGGTATGGCGGGCAGGCTGCGGTGCCGAGGCTGCGGATCTTGGCGTCCAGGAATTTCATCATGGCATCGGGATTGAGAATGGCCTTGGTTTCCTGGAACAGGTAGCTCTTGTTGGCCGAGCCGCCGCCCTTGGCCATGAACAGGAATTTGTAGGTGTTCTCGTGGCCCTCGGCGGTGTCGGCATAGAGCTCGATCTGCGCGGGCAGGTTGTTGCCGGTGTTCTTCTCATCCCAGGTGGTGATGGGGGCGTTTTGCGAGTAGCGCAGATTCAGCTTGGTGTAGGCGTTGTAGATCCCCAGGCTCAGCGGCTTCTCGTCGGTGCCCTCGGTCAGCACCTGTTGACCACGCTTGCCCATGACGATGGCGGTGCCGGTGTCCTGGCACATCGGCAAAATCCCACCGGCGGCGATATTTGCATTCTTCATCAGATCCAGGGCCACGAATTTGTCATTGGCGGAAGCCTCGGGATCGTCCAGGATGTTGCGCAGCTGCTGGAGGTGTCCAGGGCGCAGATAGTGGGCGATATCGTGCATGGCGGTTTCCGCCAGCAGGGTCAAGGCTTCGGGGGCCACCTTCAAGAACTTGCGGCCGTCGGGGCCGTCGACGAGTTCCACTCCCTCGCTGGTGAGTTTTCGATAGGGGGTTTCGTCGGTGCCGACAGGCAGCATGTCGACATAGCGGAATTCAGACATTGAACTCTCCTTTAGCTCACAGGGTGTCACTATCCTTCCACAGAGAGCTGCCCCACCAGCGACGGGGAACCAATAATCACCATCCCGCCTCATTGGCTCGCACCCTGAGATCGAGGCCAAGGACGACGACCGCGACCGACAACGTCGTTGATCGACGGCACTATCGGCTCAGGGCGATAGTTCAGTGAACAGGCGCCCAGGGTCACTGGCCAGATTCCTGAGGCCGTGCAACCACGAGCCGAGGATCGCGTCGGTCGGCAGACAGGGCGAGGGGACACGACGCACCGGCTGGCCCAGCCACCACCGCACGTCACGGCACTAGGGTGATCCCATGGATCAGCGGGAACAACGGCGGCGCGATGCCCTGCGTCGGGTGGAATTGGCAGAACAAGTAGCCCAGCGAGAAGCCGCCCAAGCCCAGATCCTGATCGATCAATTCCTTCGCGACGCCGCGGCAGCGGGCCTAGCGCCGGTGCCATTGAAGGCCACCACCCTAGATGGCCACCTCGTCAACACCGATAAACACGGCTGGTATCTGCGTCGCAACCGCTCTATCGCCATCGATACCGACGGTGGCTACCACATCCTGACAGTCTCCGGCGGTCTCATGGCGCGGCTGCGTGGGGTCAAACTTGAACCCAGCCGCCCCTCCCTTCAGGTCGGGCGCGGTGGCCGCGACGGAGAAACCGGAGACCTGGCCGAGTTCCTGGCCTGGGTGCTTCGTGGCGAGGTACCCCAGAGCTAATCAGGGATGGTGGAAAACTGCTAGGAACTACGCACAGTCCAGCCAATCCTGTGCACAAAATCCACAGAAATGGGGCTTTCCCACATCCTGCCTGTGGACAACCCTTGGGGAAAGATGTGGGTAGCTTGGGTTAACCCAAAGCGTCCGCAGCTGCCACCCGGCTACTCCACCCCGAACTCAGGATGCTCGACAGGTCTGAGTCACATGGTCATTCGCTCATGGGCGATGCTGGCCTTGCGGACACCCAACGAACGCAACACCCTGGTCATCCCTACGACCCCAGCTGCGGGACCAACGATGACATAGCGGGCTGCCTGCAGTTCGGATCCGAGGATGTCACGCAGGTCGGCGGCGCTAAACCGATGGAGGCTGTGGCGATAGGTCATCCCCTCACGGGTCGCTGCCAGCGACTCTAATTCGTCGCGGTACAACACATCTGCTGGTGACCGGGCGCTGTGAAGAAACCACAATGGCCGCGATCCTGCATGAACCTCGGCCAGCCCCACCAGAGGGGCAATGCCGGTACCCATGCCGATGAGCACGACGGGCCGGTTGGGTAGGTCGCCGCTCAGGATCCGGTGGAATCGCCCAAAGGGCCCCTCCAGCTGCACCCGGGTACCTGGCTCCACGGCTCCTAGGCGGCGGGTAAAGTCGCCCAGCTCTCGGATGGTGAACGTCACTTCCTTATGTCCGGCTGCTGGCGCTCGGGTCACCGAAAAGGGATGGCTTTGGCCACGTAATTCTGGGGTGAGAATGCGCAGCCAGTAATAGTCTCCAGGCTCAAACGGTTCGGCATTTTCGTCGAGTTCCACGACAAGGCTGAGGGTTGAATCATTGATGGCGTAGTTATGGGTCACTACCCCCTCGCGTTTAGGCGACGACGAGGCTACAAATCGCGCCCATACAAATATCCCCATAGCGAGCACGGTGTATGCGTCGACAGCCAACACAAATCCTGGCACCGTCTGTAGCCGTGGGATGACATGAACGTGAATCAGAATCAAACCTATGACGAGGAAATGGAGTCGATGCACCCAGATCTTGACCTCATGCGTAAATATTCGCTCACAAATACGCTTGAGGTCAGCAAAAGCGGGGACGCGATCCGCGAACCAGCCGCTCATCAATAGAACGGAAAATACCAGCCCGAAGATTGCCAGATACCAAGCGATCCGCCCAGTCCAATAGATCGCGCCATGCCAGGTAAAGGAGCCGGTGACGTGAATACTGCTGGAGATCAGCGCCACCAGCGCCAGTACCCCATGCATCTGGTAGACGGAGGGCAAGCCCACTCGACGATCTAGCCACCGGGGTCGGGTAGCTAGCACCACGATGGCGAGCCACCACACATAGGCTATGACTCCCAGGTCGTAGATCACCAGCGCTTCCCAGGAGTCCACCAGCCCGGCGTGCAATATGAGGATCAGCGGCAGCGGGAGGAGCGCCAGGATCGCCCAGGCGGCGATCCCAGCAAACGACTGGCGCAGGGTCTGTATCACCTCTAGATCCCCAGGCCGGACAGCCAGTCCACGACGGTCTGCTCAGCCTCGGCAGCCTCGGTGCCACGCACAGCCAACCCATCGAGCACCTGGGCATTTGGATACTGCTGCTCGAGCACCTGCTTCGTGTTACCTAGGCCAGATCCCTCATGGGTCACGAAAGGAATCACCGTCTTACCATTGAGGTCAACGCCGTCTAAGAAGGTACGCACCACCATGGGATATTCGCCCCACCAAATAGGGCCACCTACGAATACCACGTCATAATTGGAGACATCAGGAAGCGGGTTAGCGATTTCTGGGCGAGCGTTACTGGCCAACTCCTCTTGAGCCACCACTGTGGTCTCTTCATAGTCGGTGGGATATTCCTGCGCTGGCACGATCTCGTATTGATCAGCACCGGTTTGGGCCTGGATATAGTTCGCGATTCGATGGGTGTGGCCAATTTCGAGGTCAGCGCCATAGATGCCCTGGGTACGGGAGAAGAATACAACCAGGACCCTGGGGGAATCAGTGTTTGAGGATCGAGTCGAAGAACTCGACGCGGCCACGTTCCGGGGGCTAGATGGCGTGGAACCTCCAAGCAGGGAGGAAACCACGAAATAGCCCGCAATAGCCACTATCGCGACGGCGGCGGTGATAAACACAATCACTCGATTGCGGTGAGACATGACTGTCCTTTCTGAGCACGTTGACCGGGGCGCATATTCACCTGCGCTAGGGCAATTGGCCACGACCCCACGAGCGGGTCGTCGCCCTGAGATGGCTGAGGTCTTCTTCGAGCAGCGCTGGCTCTGGATCCAGCCCTGCCGGAGAGAACCTCCCTTTTCACACCTGGCGCCAAGCCTAGATGGATAACGGAACACCGTTCCGCTGATACCGACACCATATCAGAACATCGTTCCATTGCAAAGGCGGGCTTGGGGAGAACCTTCCAGGTCAAGACGGGGACAGGGTCCGCTCCACCAGTGACCAGGCCTCAGCCACCCCACCCCAGGCCCAGCCACAGCACAACAAGGCAACTCCCAAGAACGAGACGGGGCATCGCCCACCCCCACCAGCGACCAGACCTCAGCAATCCCGTCCCAACCCGGTCACAACACAACAAGGCAACTCCCAAGGACAAGACGGGGCACCGCCCGCCCCACCAGCGACCAGACCTCAGCAATCCCGTCCCAACCCGGTCGCAACAGCACAACAGGACCCGCAGACCCACAGTTTCTAAGGATCCTCTTGACGACGGGAGCGCGGCTGTCACTGCTGGGCTCAAGGGCTTACTAGCGGGATAGCCGCAGCTCCCGTCATTGATTGTTAGCGGTTCCGAAGCCCATCTCCTCGGCGATCGGATTCCTTATAGATACCCGCTGTTTATGGGATTCATCGACACGAATGATGGCGATTGTGATTCATTCAACCAAAGCCCTCATGCCGGTTCTCATCCACAGCGGATGTTCTTTTTCGGCTGACCCCCTCCCGCTCTGGCATGACAGCTACTAGGCTTGAACCAGTGGACGCCAGAGACGACGCCCCAACAAATGAAAGGGATCATCATGGAGACAACGGAGGTAGTCAGCGAAACCGGACGAGTGGCCGTGCGCCGTGTGGTTTCAGTCCCCCTCAACGATGTGTGGGGTTTCCTCATGAAACCCGAAGGCGCGACGGCTTTGCTCGGCGAGGGCGGCCAGCTCGGCAACAAGGGCGAGACGTGGCAAGCCGCAGACGGTACCTATGGCATTACCCGAAGCTTCCACCCGAAGGAGCAGATCCGCTTCTCATGGCACGCCAGTGAGGGCGCCCCAGCCACCTTGGTTGATTTCAGGATGAAGAGCACCGAGGAGGGCACCGAACTGGAGATCGTGCATGAGCACCTTCCCAGCGACGCCGACCTCGAGGCCCTTGAGGCAAAGTGGAACGCCACCTTGGACAAGATCACAGCCGGATAATCACCACCAACACCGCTGCCGGGGCTCCGATGACATTTCTCGGGGCCCCGGCAGTCATGTATCACCGACCTCCCCTTAGCTATCTCATCGGGATTGGCCCCATCCCCCGTCGCCCAGACCGACCCCCACCGATATTGCTGCACCGCTCGGGTCTAGAGTGAACAACGACACAACAGCTGGCGAGGCAGCCAGCCTATGATCGCGAGGGAGCATCATGATTCAGCTGCCGCGAGAAGCGGTGATACAACCACACCGTTCACATAGAGGGTTGGCTTTCGCAGCTGCCGTGGCCCTATTAGGGCTCAGCGCCTGCTCCACGACCTCCGGTGATAGCCACATCGGCGGAGAAGCCAACCTTCAGCTACCCGACCTTGGCTCAGTTCAGTTCTTGGGACTGCCAGGCAATGTCTTACTGGGCATCGGCCTGGTGGTCTGCGCATTAGGCCTTGGATTCGGCATCTTGACCTATGCTCAATTGGCCAAGATGCCAGCCCATAAGGCCATGCGCGAGGTGTCTGAACTCATCTATGACACCTGTAAGACCTACCTTAAACAGCAGGGCAGATTCCTCATGCTGTTGTGGGTTTTCATCGCGACCATCATCGTCGTGTATTACCTATTCCTGGCGAATTTCGGCGTCGGTAAAACCGCCATCGTCATCTTATTCTCATTGATCGGCATGGCCGGTTCCTATGCCGTGGCTTGGTACGGCATTCGGGTCAACACCTTGGCGAATTCCCGCACCGCCCACGCGGCGATGGCGGGTCGCCCCTATCCCTGCCACGATATCCCGCTGCGCTCCGGCATGAGTATCGGCATGGTGCTGATCTCCGTCGAGCTAGCCATGATGCTGATCATCATGGTGTTCCTGCCCGGCGAGATCGCTGGCGCCTGCTTCCTGGGCTTCGCCATTGGTGAATCCCTGGGCGCCTCGGCGCTGCGGATCGCCGGCGGGATCTTCACCAAGATCGCCGATATCGGCGCCGACTTGATGAAGATCGTCTTCGGTATCAAAGAAGACGACGCCCGCAACCCCGGCGTCATCGCCGACTGCACCGGCGACAATGCTGGCGACTCGGTAGGCCCGTCCGCTGACGGCTTCGAAACCTACGGGGTCACTGGCGTCGCCTTGATCACCTTCATCCTGCTGGGCGTCAACGACCCAACCGTCCAGGTTCAGCTGCTGGTGTGGATCTTCGTCATCCGCGCAATCATGGTGGTGGCCTCCGGCATCTCCTATTACATCAATGCCGCTGTCACTCGGGCCCGCTATGGCAATGCCAGCGAAATGGATTTTGAGAAGCCACTGACCAACCTGGTGTGGATCACCTCCATCTTGTGTATCGCGCTGACCTTCGCCACCTCTGCGGCCCTCATTGGCGGTCTCGGCGACGGGCTGTGGTGGAAACTATCCCTCATCGTCAGCTGCGGCACCTTGGCGGGGGCGCTCATCCCCGAACTGGTCAAGGTGTTTACGTCCACCAATGCCCGCCACACCCGCGAGGTCGTCGTCTCCTCCAACCAGGGTGGCGCCTCCTTGAATATCTTGTCGGGTCTGGTCGCAGGCAACTTCTCTGCTTACTGGATTGGACTGGCTATCACCATCCTGATGGGCCTCAGCTTCGTCATCTCGACGATGGGTCTAGACCAGATCATGTTGGCTCCGGCAGTCTTCGCCTTCGGTTTGGTGGCCTTCGGCTTCCTGGGGATGGGGCCGGTCACCATCGCAGTCGACAGTTACGGCCCCGTCACTGACAACGCCCAATCCGTTTTCGAGTTGTCCACCATTGAGGAACTGCCCGGAATCGAGGCAGAACTCAAGCAGGACTACGGGATCGACGCGAATTTCGAGCGGGCCAAGCATTTCCTGGAGGCCAACGACGGTGCCGGTAACACCTTCAAAGCCACCGCGAAACCGGTGCTGATCGGTACCGCTGTGGTCGGTGCCACCACGATGATCTTCTCCATCGTCATGGGACTGACTCAGCGACTCACCGAGAACCTCGAGAATCTGTCCTTGCTGCACGCACCCTTCCTGCTAGGGATGCTGCTTGGCGGTGCTGTCATCTACTGGTTCACCGGCGCTTCGATGCAGGCGGTGACCACCGGCGCCTACCGTGCTGTCGAGTTCATCAAACAGAACCTGCATCTCGACGGGGTAACCAAGGCCTCCGCTGAGGACTCCAACAAGGTGGTGGCTATCTGCACCCAGTACGCCCAGAAGGGCATGTTCAACATCTTCCTTGGGGTGTTCTTCGCGACCCTGGCCTTCGCCTTCGCCGAGCCCTATCTGTTCATCGGATTCCTCGTGGCAATGGCCCTGTTTGGCCTCTACCAGGCCATCTTCATGGCTAATGCTGGTGGCGCCTGGGATAACGCGAAGAAACTTGTCGAGGTGGATTTGGCGGCCAAAGGCACAGCCCTACATGAAGCCACTGTGGTGGGCGACACCGTCGGTGACCCATATAAGGACACCAGTTCGGTTGCCCTCAACCCAGTGATCAAGTTCTCAACCCTGTTTGGGCTGCTCGCTGTGGAGTTGGCGGTCGCGATCTCGGCC
>JBHAEB010000142.1:0-4281 GCA_041855345.1 Arachnia sp.
CCACGAAATGCTGAATGAGTCGTTTCGGCGTCCACATCGCCTCAAACCCAAGACGCCCCAAAGCATCAGGCAACCACTCCCGAAGCAAAACCTCAACAGCGTCACGATCAATCTGATCCTGCCACGGCCGCCCCGGATCATAGATACCCGAAGCAGTCACAACACTTCTCCCTTCACGTAGTTAGCACCCCAAAGAGATTTCGGACTTGGAAGTCCGATGAACCCAAACATCCCCTATCACTGCCTGCATCAAACAATGCCCGACGAACGATCCTTCACTGACCCATCCACATCGCCTCGAACTCAAGACAATTCAAGGCGACGGGCAACCACTGCCGAGCAAAGCCCTCAACCGTGTCACGATCGACCTAGTCTTGCCAGCACATCACCCCGTCCTCCTCGCCCCGAGATGATTCCAGCTTACCTGACAGGAGTGCCAACCGAAGGGGGACTGCTTCGCCGGCCAGCATCCGGTCAACTCTGGAGTAGAGCCCTTTAGGTCGGCGACCCACGATTTCTGCACCGATCCGCAACCTGGGGCGTGATACTCAGTGCCAGCGAGAGCTACCGCGTCAAATCGACACCACCGGGTTCACGGGCACCCGGTTGCATCTAGCCCGCCCGCACCTCGTCAAGGGAGGCCGCCTGGATCATGTCGCTAAGCGGCACGACCTTCACCCGCTCGTCGAGGCGATAGGCGGTCGCACCCGGGTAGATGATGCTCACCGAACGCAGCCGCAGGTGGGGGTCGTCGAGCCCTGCTCGCACCGAGGCGGTCATGCGCGGCGCATCGGCTCGCTTGATCTCAAACCCGTGACGCGTGCCCGATTGGTCCTCGGTCACCAGGTCGATCTCGGCCCCATTGCTCGTTCGCCAGAAATAGTGCCGGGCATGGGGCGCGCGCCTCAGCAGTTCGTCGATGACATAGGACTCCCACGAGGCACCGATCGCGAAATGCTGCAGGAGTGCCTCGCGCGTCCCCACTCCCCATAGGGCGTGTAGCAGGCCGGTGTCTCGGTAGAACACCTTGGGCCGGCGGATGAGCCGCTTGCCCTCGTTGGTGTGCCAGGGCTGCAACTGCCGGATCAGCATGGCATCCGTCAGGCCATCCAGGTAACGACGCACGGTGCTCTCACCGATGCCCAGGTTTCTGGCTACGGTAGCGGCGTTGATGAGGTTCGCCTGATGATGCGCGATTAGCCCCAGGAAGCGCTCAATCGTGGCGGCCGGAAGCGACAGGCCGAACTCGCGCAGATCCCGGGTAGCGAGGGTACGCAGATAACCCTGGAGCCAAGCGACGGCATCGGCATCGCTCTCCGCAAGAGCAGCGCGAGGGAACCCACCGCGCAGCCACACCGCATCCACATCTCCCGCAAGGTCCGCCGCGCCGAATCCGGAAAGCTCCAGGATCTCGATTCTCCCCGCGAGCGACTCCCCCGATTGCCGCAACGCATCTGGCGAGGCACTACCGAGAACTAGGAACGTCGCCGGGCGATCCTCGCGATCCGCAAGCACGCGAAGCACCAGGAAAAGGTCTGGGTGACGCTGCACCTCGTCGATCACGACGACACCTCGCAACGGCTCCAGCGCCAGCATCGGCTCGGAGAGCCGGGCGAGGTCCACAGGATTCTCGAGGTCGAAGTAGTTGACGCTGTCCCTGGGCACAACCGTGCGCGCAAGCGTGGTCTTCCCTACTTGCCGCGCCCCAACGATCAGCACCACGGGGCTGCGGCGCAGCACCTCTCGCAGTTCAGCCTCTGCCTTTCTCCGGACGATCACCTCACGAGCACACCATGCAATTCCACCGCTAGCTGAGGGAATTACATGGTACGTCGCCACCCATCACCTGCCTGGTGTTGGGGTGGATCGCGAGGACGACGAGCGTGGCGCTACTGGGACCGTAACGTCGTGAGGAGGACGCCGCGAGGCGCGCACTGCCGGATAGCGTCAAGTTATCTAATCTGGGAGACACGACACTAGCTCAAGTCCATCTGGCCGTACTTCGCAGGGGACCGCAGTCCTCGGGCAAGAACCAAGACACGACGAACCCGTCAGTTCCTCCGACGGTCTGGACTTCACAGCCCGGAAGAGCGTCAATGAAAGGTGCCGAGGACTGCACCCCACCAAGAAAGGAGCTCATCATGCCACAAACAGCAAACGAACCATCCTTCATCGACGAAGCGCCGACGCAGCACCCTGAGTAACTTCGAACAGAAGTGCCCTTCGCCCATCGGGCGGTTGGTGAGTACAAATACTATATGATTGGGTATATGACCAACCCTTCATAAGTAGTTATACTTATTTCTACCTAAGTTCGCCCGGCCTCCCTTCTTCCGTGGTACTTTTCTCTCAAGGTACATCGTCTTTTACACCGACCTTGAAGGAAGTGCTATGTTATGTAGGCGCGGAATTTCCAGCGAACCGGTCTCAACGTACATAACTTTGCCTATCTGCGTGCGACGCCTGGTATCCGAACAAACCATTCAAGCCAGTCTCGTCGGGTACAATAACCTCTGGAAGAACTTCTTCGCACGAAACCCGAACGCCAGTGCAGCCAGGATTCTCGCGTTCAGGAACAGCAATTCAAGTATGTTTGCTAGGAGCTAGCGTGCCCTACGAACTTGTTGCAAGGGCGGGGACGGCGAGTGCATGGGCTTTCCCCGATAACCCTGGACAACCGGAGCTTGGTCCTTTTAAGGACGAGCAGGGCCGTGACATCGACCAGCTAATCGCGAACGGCGACGTCGCGGATCTTGGTTTCGTTCCTACCTTCAGGAAGAAGCATGGGTCACGTTTCGGAGACCTACTCTGGACGTCCTGCGAAATCAAAGTGGCGTCAGTAGCGTTCATCAATGCACTGTCGGGCTTTTCCGGGTGGCGATCGTATCCCATCCAGTACCTCGATAGGAAAGGCAATGCGATCGAAGGATACATGGGCTTCGCAGTCGAGGAAGGCTCAGGTGACGTCTTTCACTCCCTTGGCTTCCAGCACTGGAGCTTCGGTATCAGCGATGAGGCGATGGACTCGTTAAGAGATCATGGTGTAACTGGTTTTATCGCCAAGAAGATCCAGCCTCCGAGCTAACGTGCTATCCGATTTGCGTGCAAGCAGTCTGCTTATGGCCAGGCATCACGTCCCAGAGGCCTACTGGTGAAAGCGCCAAATCCGCCCAACGTCCCGAACTCCAACGGATGCTCAGCTACGTCAAGGACAACGCTATCCAGCTGGTCATCGTCCACAAGGTCGACCGCCTGCACGCCCCAAACAGCATCCAGACCCCTCAGCACCTCCATGGTGCACTCCATCCTAGGTAACCCCTACTACATGGGAGTGATCACCTTCGGTGGCGCCAGCTACGAGAGCCGCCACAAGCCCCTGGTATCAGCAGAGCTATGGTCCAAGGTTGAAGCCATCCGCCACGGACGATCCCACGCCAAAGAAAAACCTGTAATCAGGACCCGCTACCTCGAAATCAACCGTTGCCTTCCACTAGGGGTCAGCTCGGCCCGCCCCTCGGGCGCGAGTCCGAAATGGTCTTCTAACGCCGCCACCACCCCGTCTTCGACGGGTTGCCCCGTCGGACAAGAAAGCCAACGCCGGACGCATACAGGTCTGGTAGTCAGGAATCATTGTTTCTCCTTGAAAGTTAGTATCCGATTCGCGATCGTACTCACACTGCTTGCGCCTGGTATCCAGTTCTGCCAATAGATCATTTATTAGAGCTTCGAATTCATCGGGCACGCCAACAATTCGCTCCTGACTCTTTGGAGTGAGGCCAAGAGACGCTCAGTTCGCCAAGCCGTTGCGGTGCGCCCACACGACGACCTGTACCCGATCCCGGGCCCCGATTTTGGGCAGCAGCCTCGTGAGGTGGGACTTCACTGTGCTGGTCTCCACCACTAGCTCAGCAGCGATCTCAGCGTTGGACATGCCGGCCGCCAGCAGGCGCACAATCTCTAGTTCCCGCGGCGTCAGCGACGCCATCTCCTGCGGGTTCCCTGTTGGGGCCCGCCGTCGGGCGAACTCGGCGATCACCCGCCGGGTCACGCTTTGATCTACCATCCCGTGGCCCGCCGCCAGCTTGCGCACGGCGCACAGTAGTTCTTCGGGCTCGCAGTCCTTGAGGATGAATCCGTCGGCGCCAGCCTCCAGGGCACCAAACACGTCGGAGTCCAGGTCGAAGGTCGTCACCACCAGCACCGCAGGGGTGGCCCCGTCGCGCTCGGCAACGATGGCGCGGGTGGCGGTAAGCCCGTCGCCTCCTGGCATCCGGAGGTCCA
>JBHAEB010000143.1:0-8317 GCA_041855345.1 Arachnia sp.
ATCCACCAAGCCCCGGTTGTGGGTTAACCCCTGGGCGATCTCCATATGTTCCTGGGCCAGCCTATTGCCGATACCGCGAGAACCAGAATGTAAGGTCACCCAGACTCGTTGGTCATCCCCGGCGCACAACTCAATGAAGTGATTTCCACCACCAAGGGTGCCCACCTGAGCCACCGCCTTGCCGCGCGATCGGGCAAAGGTTCGGGAGCTGTCATGGACCCGGAGTTCCTCGAAGTCACGGCTCAGCTGAGCGAACCGCCGCTTCAGATCAAGGTGCCGGTTGATGGCGGGGGATTGACTGCGATGCGAGGCCGTCCCTACCGGCACGGCCCGCTCGATCGCATGCCGCAGCCGGCCTAAGTCCTCAGGCAGCTGATCGGGTCGAAGGTTGGTTCGGACCGCAGTCATCCCACAGCCGATGTCGACTCCGACCGCTGCCGGAGCCACTGCCTGATGCATCGCGATCACCGAGCCCACAGTCGCCCCTTTGCCATAGTGCACATCGGGCATGACCCGCAGACCATGGGTCCATGGCAGGGCAGCGACATTACGCAATTGTCGGATGGCGGCATCTTCAATGGCGGCTTCCTCAGCCCACATCAAGGTATTGATGGTGCCGCTTAAGGGCACCGGAAAACTAGACATGATTCTCCTGTCTTTGCGTGGACGATGACAGGACCCAGCACCCCTCATGATGAGGGCAAAGGGGGACTCAACGAGAGGTGGGGTCCGAATTCAGCGGGATTGACGCTGATCCGGGTTTGGGCAGCACGACGACATCGCGCTGTTGCGATGCGCTGCAGTTGCCATGATCAAACCTCCGTTGTGGATCGCCAAGACTGCCAGACCGTCTCGCAAGATGCAACCCGCCAACTGAGAGCTGCTCGACCAGGGACAATGGTGTTATGAGATTAACCCCAGACCTGGCCGCGCAGGTGCGGTTCAACCAGGACGGACTCGTTCCAGCCATTGCTCAAGACGCAGCCACCGGTGCGGTACTGATGATGGCGTGGATGGATGAGGAGGCCCTAGCCCGTACCCTCAGTAGTGGACGGGCCACCTATTGGTCGCGTAGCCGCCAGATCTACTGGGTTAAGGGTGAGACCTCCGGCAATACCCAACAGGTGATATCCGCCCAGTTGGATTGCGACGGCGACACCGTGCTGCTTCAGGTCAACCAAACAGGTGTGGCCTGCCATACCGGCAACCCCACCTGTTTCTTTACCCCGATGACAGCTGAGGATGTGGCATGAACATCACTCCCAGCCTGGACGAGTTCATCGAACTTGCCCACACCCGTCGGGTGATCAGCGTGCACACCCGGCTTCAGGCCGACCAATTCACCCCGATCGCTCTCTATGCGGCGCTCTGCGGCGGCCGAGAAGGCACCTACTTGCTGGAGTCGGCCTCGGAGGGGGTGTGGTCACGTTACTCATTCATTGGGGTGCACGCCGCCGCTACCCTCACCGAGGAAGATGGCAAGGCGGTGTGGCTCGGTCGTGAACTTGTCGGTCTCGGCGACGGCGATCCGCTGACGGTGTTGCGACATGCCCTCACCGAGTTGGCTACCCCTGCCGTCGAAGGACTGCCGCCCTTTCATGCAGGAATGGTCGGCTACCTCGGCTATGACGTCGTGCGCAGAATTGAGTCACTGCCCGATAGCTGCACCGATGATCTCAAGGTGCCCGAATTGGTGATGATGCTCAGTTCCCAATTGGCGGTACTGGATCACAACACCAATGAGGTCCATCTCATTGCCAACGCCATCAACTTTGACGGCACGGATGAAGGTGTTGAGCGGGCCTACTATGACGCGGTAGCTGGGATTGAAGCCATGGCTCGTCAGCTTCGAGAGCCCATCGCCTCGCTGGTCAGCCCCGCCTGCGATGGGTTAGCCGAGATTGAGGTGCGGCGGCAACGCAGCAGCGATGAATACCAAGATCTCGTCCGCGCCGCTATAGCCGAGATCGAGGCCGGGGAAGCCTTCCAGGTGGTGATCTCGCAGCGATTCGACATACCCACCCAGCGAGACGCCCTCGAAATCTACCGAGCGCTGCGGCTCACCAATCCCAGCCCCTATCTGTATCTATTGCGGCTACCAGGATTTGCGGTGGTTGGTTCCAGCCCGGAAGCGTTGGTGACCGTCACCGACGGGGTGGCAACCACCCGTCCCATTGCAGGCTCACGGCCTCGTGGTCGAACCGAGGCCGAGGACCGACAACTGGCCGCTGAGTTACTCGCCGATCCGAAGGAACGTGCCGAGCACCTGATGCTGGTGGATCTGGGACGCAACGATCTAGGGCGAGTCAGCGTTCCCGGCAGTGTGACAGTTCATGAGTTCATGACTATCCACCGCTACAGCCACATCATGCACCTCGAAGCTGCGGTCAGTGGCCGCCTTGCCGACGGCTATACCGCACTCGACGCCACCTTGGCCTGCTTCCCTGCCGGGACATTGACCGGGGCACCGAAGGTCAGAGCGATGGAGATCATCGATGACCTGGAACTCACTCGCCGCGGCCTATACGGCGGTGTGGTGGGGTATTTCGATTTCGCAGGCAATTCCGATGTCGCCATCGCTATCCGTACCGCGGTGATCAAAGATGGGATGGCTCACGTCCAAGCCGGAGCAGGAATCGTCGCCGACTCGGACCCGGTAGCTGAAGACGCTGAATGCAACCACAAGGCAGCCGCAGTCATCACCGCCCTGCGTCGAGCAGAACGGATGGGTCAGCTATGAGTGTGCTTGATGACATCATCCTGGGTGTAGAACAGGACGTGGCTCAGCGTGAAGCCCGTATTCCGTTGGCTGAGGTGATGCAACTGGCCCAGCAGGCTGCCCCGGCTCAGGGCGTGACCCTGCGGGGAGAGCGCCTCAATGTGATCGCGGAGGTCAAGCGCCGATCCCCATCCAAGGGGGAATTGGCCGAGATCCCCGAGCCTGCCAAGCTCGCCGAAGCTTATGCGGCTGGGGGAGCCGCAGCGATCTCGGTGCTCACTGAAGGTCGCCGATTCGGTGGATCGCTGATTGATCTTGATCAGGTCCGGGCTGCCGTGCCGACTCCGCTGCTGCGTAAAGACTTCATGGTGACGCCCTACCAGTTTTATGAGGCCCGCGCCCACGGTGCGGATCTGGTGCTGTTGATCGTCGCCGCACTCAGCGATGAGCAACTGCGGGATTTTCTGGCTCTCAGCGCTGAGCTTGGCATGACCGCCCTCGTGGAGACCCACACCGCCGAGGAGGTAGCTCGGGCCGTGGCGGCGGAAGCGACGGTGATTGGGGTAAATAACCGGAACCTCAAAACCCTGGAGGTCGATCTGACTCAGTTTGGACGACTTGCCTCGCTGATCCCGGATCAGTGCGTCAAGGTGGCTGAATCCGGCATCTTCACTGTCGAAGATGCCGCCTTGGTGCGCTCCCAGGGGGCCGACGTGATCCTGGTGGGTGAAGCCTTGGTGCGCCATGGCGACCCAGGATCGGCTATCCGGACATTCACCTCGCTCAGCTAGGTGCCCTCGAGCGGTGTTCTCTCGCGATTCTGCGTTGGGGGTCGTCCACGATCACAATCACAGGCCGACCCCCCGACCGGGAGGTCGATCCCATCGATCACCCGGTGGTCGGGCACCAGCAACATCGCTCAACGAGGCCATTAACGGAGTCAGCCAACACCTCCGCGGCACAGCCCTCGGGTATCACAACTTCTCCCAAGATATCGGCCGCTGCCTATTCAGCTCCGGCGGATTCAGATCCTAAGTTCGCTCCCTTCTGGGTGCCCAATGCCGTCCATATACTTGAAACTCCCGTGCGCGAAAGAACATGAGAGGGCAAGTCGTGAGCGCATCTGGCTCTTTTCAGTGAAGATTCCGCATGCTAGCGCCAAGGTGGTGTCATGGGGTCGTAGCAACAGTGCTTGTCGGGGAGGCGGTTGTTGGTGCGGCGTTTGTTGAGGGTTCAGGATCGGGCGGGGATCGCTAAGGGACTGCGGGAGGGGTGCTCGTTGCGGTGGATAGCGGACCGGATTGGCAGGTGTGTGTCTGTGGTGTCTCGGGAGATACGCCGTAACGGTGGCAGGTGTGGGTATCAGCCGGTGACAGCTGATGTGACTGCTGAGAAACGCCGGTGGAGACCCAAGGTCCGCAAGGTTGATGCTGCATCGGGTTCTCATGGCCCGGGTGCTGGTTGGTTTTGAAGCGTTCGAGGACACCCCGTCAGAGGTCGCTGAGATGGCTTCGGGCTGAGGCTGGTGATGGCAGTCTTGGACCGTGCACAGGCTCCCCTGAGTGCCGAAGGGAGTAGTTGGTGTTCCACGAGGCCATCTACACCAGGGTTCTATGCCCTTCCGAAGGGAGAGCTAGCCCATCCGTGGGATCGCGTTGGAAGCGCAGCAGACGTCGGCCGCGTCAGCTTGGTGGGGTAGCGCACCCACCCTGGTTGTGGGGATGGTCAGCACCGGTTGACCGTCCCGAGGATGTGGCTGATCGTAGGGTTCCGGGGCATTGGGAGGGTGATCTGATCATCGGGAACCTGTGGTGCCTCAGCAGCAGCTGATCCTGGTGGAACGCACTACCCGGATCCGCGGATGATCCTGGCTCTGCCGTTAGGGAAGAACACCTGAGGGTTTGTGTGATGCGTTCGGCCACAACCGACACCATCCCAGACGTGGAGTGGGGTCTCCGTGACGTGGGATCACGGTTTCGGAGATGCACCTGTCATGCCGCACTCACTTTGGCAACCGACCTGAAGATGTGTCTTCGCCTCGTCCTGATTCCCCCTGTGGGAACGAGGAGCCAACGAGAACACCAACGGACTGAATCCGTGAGGAACCTACCCAAAGGCACCCAGATCACCACACAGCCCCACCTTGGGCGCCATCGCTGAAGAACTGAATGAACGCCCCAGAGCAGCCCTAGGATGGCTCACCCCACGCGAAACATACGAACGCCTACTCGTTGCTTCCACCACTTGACACCAAGCAACCAGCCTTCAACGCTATCGATATCTCCGACCGATCCGAGAACGTCAATCTCCGCCGCACCATCCAGACCTCTAAACCCAAGCCCCCACCAATCAGGGGTGTTGCTACGACGCTATGACACCACCCCTGCGGGTCTGGATCTATCCCAGCCGTACCGACGACGTCACCTGTAGGCCGCCAGATGTGCCAATGCTTCTCGCCTTCAGTCTGGATCACAAGGACATGGGAGGCATCACGGTGATATGCCAGCCCCTGCGAATGCTCCGGAGTGATAAATGCGTATGCCGTGCCAGTACACGCGAAAGCCGCTTCGAGTCTGCCGATAAGCGCCAGCACAGCGGGATCGATGTACTCAAGCTTGTCCACCTTCAGCGTATAACCAGCGTCCAGATGATTGCGAATTTCGCCGGCATCTACTAGACGTTCTGTGCGACCGATCTGCGCTCTGGAAAAATCCTTGAGAGGGGGGCGCGCGCTCTCCTTGAGGACTGTGTAATACGGTTGATAGGCGCAATTCTTCTCGGCTCGTTCGACAAAATAGTCTGCCGAATGTTCGGCTCTCGAAACGCCAGGCATAACTAGATAATCTGTTGACCAGACGGACATGATGGATTGGATGCAGCTGTCATTTATCACTGGAAAACCTCCGATGGGCTTGAGATGAGATCACAAACAAGACGGCTGTTGACATTGCAATGATGCTCGCACCTAGCAAAGTGAGTTGGATCGAACTCGCTGACGCAACTGCGCCGCCAATGACTGCGCCAAACGGAGGTCCAGCCACCGCCAGCATCTTGTAGGCAACCAAAATACGTGAACGTGATGGCCCTTTAGACGCGATCATCAACGCAGATGATGACGGAACATTCCACATTCCGGCACAAAAACCAATCAACGCCAACCCAACGATCACGTTACTAGCAACAGTTGAGTAGGCGAGAATTACGAAACCAGGAGCCTGGCCAACTATCGCAAAGGTCATGGTCAAATATTCTGCCCGTCCAGGTTTTGCGAGACGTCCAGACACAAGGTTTCCAACCACCATTGCGATGGCTTGGACTGAGTACGCCAACCCCAGAGTTACAGCGTTCATTCCTATACTTCGAAGTGCAAGAATGGGCATTACCGCCATTACTACACCGCTGAGTATATTGAGCACAAATACCGACCCAACGAGAGGCCGTATCTTCGGTGATCGAAGCACCGAAGATACGCCAGCAGTCAACTGTCGCCAAATTCCGGAGTGCTCGACGGACGATTCATTAGCGATATTCTCGGGAGGTGAAGGCTCCGGAATCCTCGGCGTCATCCATGCTTGCAGCAGACCAACGACAGCGAGAAATGGGAACGCAAACCAGGACGTGATCGAAGCCGCTGATGTCCCCAAAGGATTGCCGACGATCTGAGCCACCGATTGAAATGATGACACCCGCGCATTCACCTGAGTGAGGCCCTCTTCCTCGACTAAATCTGGCAATAGCGAGTTCTGTGCCGTGTTCGAAAATACTAGAAGAACCGTGATGGCAACCGCGATCACTCCTAGCGACGCTGCGGTCAGCATACCTAGCGCAAAACAAGCACCAGCGATTAACGCGACTAGCGCGCGAACAAGTGCTACAGCACGAAGCGTCTTTACGCGAGAGTGTCGATCTAGGAATAGTCCCGCTATCGGACCAACTACAAGCCACGGCAGGAACCCAGCCGCAGAAATGAGACCCACGACCAGTGGCTCCGAAGTTACTTTGGCAGCCAAAACCGCGAAAACACCGCCACGAACCGCATCTGACAGACGATCTGCTGTAGCGACTGCCGTGAACCATCCAATCGGACTTCGAGAGGATACCCCGACCTTCAGCGTATCCATACTATGGAGCCCCCTCTCTCACAAGGTCACCGAAATCGGCTGGAACAGGGCACACGGACATCGTATCTATGCGGCTAAGATTTCTGTTTGCGACTGAATTAAATAGTTCGCCCATTGATTAATGAAAGTCGTCGATCTTGGGATCCCATGAGCGAATCGCGCAAGGGTCGGTGAATAGTGACGCAAAATGCAGGCTGTTGCTATCAAACGTAGCCCCGATCTTCTCGATGACAACGTCTATCGTTCGCTCAGTATAGTGAATAGAGCGAAGCTTGTCCAAAACACTCATTTTCTGCGATTGCGTTCCTTCGAATCTCGATAGAAGCTCTTGTACGTTAACAAGCGGAACGGTGAGCGCGACGCCATCCTCATCGTGGATCAGAGCGACATCGGAATCTTCAGTACGGTGCCCCCTCGCGTATTCCCGGAACATTCCCCCATGCCCGACCATCCCTAGTGGGGCTGCCTCAACCGCTCGCAAGGCACCCATGCTCGTGGAGCCAGAGAGCGTGCAGCCTGCAGTGATCGCCGTACGGATTTCGGTAATGGTCACGGCTCGTCCGGCTCCGAACACACCATCAACGATGTGAACGTGTATCGCGGTCCCCACTTCTTCAGTCAGACGCGTTAGGTCGCCATCGCAGATAGGTGGATGAAGTCGGATCTCAAATTGATCGGACTCGGGAAGAGGACCGGCGGCACTGGGTCCGACATACACATGGATCGGACGTCTATACAAGTCCAACCTCCTTCGCTGCCGCCATGAGTCTAGGGCCGATGCGATAACGCTCGGTCGCCGCAAACTCGATGCCTGGCACGACCACTCTTACGACGCTGACCGGAAGCCATGCCGGGGACAGTGGAGCGACGATGACCTTGGAAAGCCCTGTCGCAGCCAGTGCACTTCGTGCTTGCTCGAGCGACTCCTTCAAGCTTCGAGGATGGAAAGACGGAATCTCCTTCCAAGGCTTTAATGGCCAGTTAGCGGACCAGTTGAGATAGTTTGACTTGGCCCGTTCAAATGGAAGCTTCCGCCGCTCGCCAAAAGTGTGAGAGAAGTCCTCTCTAGCTCCTGAAATAACACTCAGACGTGACTGAGTAAGCTCGGTTATAGCTCGTAGAGCGGCGGATGATGGATCGAAGCTGCAACCTAGGCCTCCGCAGATCAGCATCGAAGTCCGAGCTTCATAATCGCAACTGGATGCAAATATCACAGGAAGACCGATAGGGGTATTGAAGTGGAATAGTCGTACGTCGAGACCTGCTTCCTCAAACTGTTGGATTTGATTCGCAACTTCGGGAGGACATGTTGAGGTATCGATTTGAAACCCATGCTTGAGAAGCTCGCCGAATGTCTGTCCATCACGTTCAATTAGTTCCAGTATTCCGTGAAGCACGGCTTCTTCAAATGTGTTTCCAGATGCGAGCCCATCCGAGTGTTCAGCAAAGATCCGTGCATCTGCGGGCAGGTATGGGG
>JBHAEB010000144.1:0-7464 GCA_041855345.1 Arachnia sp.
AAGTGCGATTCGGGTGTCGGGAATAACCTCGTAGCCGGGATAGGATTCGCCCATGCCTCGTCAGACCTTCAGCACGCTCGTCGGCAAGCTCGTCAAACAGGTGGCGAAGCTTCGCGGCAGCGGCTCCGCCCTACCCGGACTGGTGGTGGAGCGTATCGACCCCGGCTATCTGAAACGCACCATCGGTTCGCTTCCCGAAGGTGTGGTCCTGATCTCCGGCACCAACGGCAAAACCACCACCACCAAGCTCGTCACCGAGGTGCTTCAGGCCTGCGGATACACCGTGTTTACCAACCGCACCGGCTCCAACTTCTCTCGCGGCGTGATCTCCGAGTTGCTGCCGAAGCTCACCTGGCGTGGCACCCTGAAGGCTGATATTGCCGTGCTGGAACTCGACGAGGCCTGGGCGGTGCACTTCGTCAAGCAGGTTCGCCCCCGTATGAGTCTGTTCCTCAACGTCATGCGCGACCAGCTCGACCGTTTTGGCGAGATCGACACCGCCGCCGAGATGCTGGCCAAGAACGCTGAATATGCCCTGGAAAAGGTGGTCCTCAACCGAGACGATCCTCGGGTGTTCAATATTCACCAGCGCACCCAAGCCACCCCGGTCTATTTCGGCACCACCGATGAGTTACTTGAATTGATGCCCACCGACGATGCTCTCAAGACTGGCGGTGCCCGGGCCAATAACTCGGTTCCAGCTGATGTCCAGCTCGTCGCTATCGATGGTCGTCGCGCCACCTATCTCATCGACGGCCAAGAGCACAGCGTCGAGATGAGCCTAGGTGGGGTCTACAACCTACTTAACGCGGCGGCAGCCCTGAGCCTGGTGCGGCAGATTGTCGGTGACAAGGTAACCACCGAGGAACTGTTGACCGCACTGGGTAGCGTTCGGCCAGCCTTCGGACGTGGGGAGACCATCGTTTACAAGGGTGTTCCCATTGAGCTGGTGCTGGTCAAAAACCCCAGTGGATTCCGCCTGTCCTTACTGTCCTTCGCCGACGGCAAGGCCGACAATATGATCGCTATCAACGACAATTACGCCGATGGCCGCGACATCAGCTGGCTGTGGGATGTTGACTTCACCCCCCTCGATCGGGTGGCCCTGGTCACGGGCGCTCGCGCTGAGGGTATGGCCTTGAGGCTGGCCTACGACGGCATCCCCGTCGAGGCGGTGGAACCCGATCTCGCCACCGCCGTCGAGCAATTCGCAGCCCTCAACCCCGGCAAGCCAAAACGCATTTACACCACCTACACCGCCATGACCGCGATGCGAAAGATGATCTCCGGTCAGGCCTTCGCTCAGGAGGAGTCATGATCCGCATCGTTCAGCTATACCCGCGTGACATGAACCTCTACGGGGATTGGGGCAATGCCCATGTGCTGCGTCAACGCATGGTGTGGCGGGGGATTGAGGCCGAGATCATCGACCATAATCCCGGCGACGACACCGACTTCGCCAGCGCTGACATCTTCCTCGGTGGCGGCGGCCAAGACGCAGGGCAGGACAAACTCCAAGATGACCTGGCTGCCCGTTCCTCTGAATTAGCCCAGCTCATTACCGATGGGGTACCCACCCTGCTGATCTGCGGGATGTACCAGCTGCTCGGTCGTTCCTTCGTCACCAGCGACGGTGAGGTCATCACTGGGGCGGGAATCCTTCCCCTAGAGACTCGCGCCGGCAGCGACCGACTGATCGGAAATATCACATTGGACAGCCCAGAATTCGGGGTCATCGTCGGCTACGAGAATCATTCGGGGAGAACCTACCTCGACGACGGCGTCGCATCGCTGGGAACGGTGGTGCGTGGCGCCGGAAATAACGGCGAGGACTCCCGTGAAGGTATCCGGTACCACAATCTCATCGGCACCTATCTCCACGGCCCGATCCTGCCCACGAACCCGAAGATCGCGGACTTCCTCATCGCATCGGCCCTCCAGCGTCGCGGCCTTGCTGCCGAGTTGGCTCCGCTGGAAGTCGATGAGGTGGCGGCTCGTGCCCACGCCGTCGCACAAAGCCGACCCCGGTAGGTGCTCGGCCGACTGGAGAGAATCAGGCCTAGGTCGAATTCGCAGTATGTTGCCAATCTGGGTATCGGCTATTTCTTCACCCTTGGGAAGATGCCCTCGAGCGCACAATTGGTAGGCGTGGTCGCGGTCTATAACTCAGAGTGAATAGAGGTGGCCTTGGGCATATTCCCACCAGTAGATAATTGGTGCCCAGCAGGGGGCTGCCACCTCATAAAGTGGTGCGCAATCGTGGATTCGACGCGGTGGTCAGCCGCCCGATCTATGGCTTGCCGCAGCCGAGAGATTAGTCGATATGTGGTCTGTCGTGCTGACACCCACCTAGGCGCTGTTACTGGGGAGCGCCTAGGTGGGTCAAGGGATTCGATATGTGGCCTGTCGCGAGGTCAGCCAGTAAACCATGAGTGAGAGGGCCTACGAATCACCTGAATCACTCAATGGTTTTCACGGCAATGGTGGTAGTGGGAGGGGTGTAAGATTGCTCGGAACGAAGCGATATCACGGCGCTGACGATCACCGCCGCGCAGGTCATCGAAAGCAGGATGATGTCATCGGGAAGTGGTTTGTACTGAGTGACCCACCATGACGTGGCCGCCACGAGGGCTACTGCCATGACGCCTCCGCCGATCCTGCTGGCACGGATTGCGATCCCAAGGAATACCACCGTAAATCCCACACAGAACGGAGTCTGGAGTAGAACCTTGCCGACGTGAGCGACCTGAGATGACAAGCCGAAATCTGTGATTCCCAACCAGGATGCGCATACCCCAGCTATGAGACCAAAGGCTGCTGAAATAGCCATTTGAGAAGGTGAGAGTTCCGGAACCGCTGACTCGGTGGCGTCCCTATTCGCCTCGCGATGGCGGATCGCGATGACCAGGCCAGCGGCCACGTAAGCTGATCCTGCGATGAGCCCGAAATGAGAGAAGTGGTATTTACCAATAAGCGGGTCCTCGTCTGCAAAAAGGGGAATCACTAACTCCCAACCCATAGCTGAGCCGAGGGTGCCTACCCCGACAGCGACCAAGGCTGGCGCGCTGGCCCAAGAGAGCGCTGAAGCCGCGATGGCCAGCACGTAGGTGAGAGCCAAGGCGACCCCGTCGGTATAGTTGCCCGCAGAGAGGTCCTGTCGTGCTAACGACACCCCAAGCAGTGCGCCGATGAGGAGGCTCAGCAACACTCGCGCATTGTCCCATGCGCTGGGGGGAGTCGTGATCGTGATGTACTGGGTCTGACTTGGCGTATCCACCTGTGCCCCTTAGTAGTTAGTTGCTGTGTTTACCGTGGAACGACTGTCCTTGCGGCGCATCAACTCCAGGGCCAGCATGGCCCCAAGTAGCGCCAGCCGATCCTCGGCGGCACACCTGGAATCAAAGGACAACACATATTGATCCTGCCCAAACAAGGCACGCGTGAAGCCAACGTGTTCCCGCGTCCCTCGCGCTAGATGCATCATGGTGGCTGCGTTGACGACGGTGAACTCGCGGTCGGAGAAATTACCCTCGATGAGCAATTCCTCCCCCGAAGCTAACTCCACCGTTATTCGTCGGGAAAACCATGAGAATCGCCGCACGACCCGGGCTACCAGCGACGCACCGCTGTGCACCTCATAGGTATCGCGTCCCCAGTTGTAGACATCGACCACCTGGCCGAGGAGCGTTCCATCGCCGTCGAGGATGTCGAAATTACGTGGGCCCCGCCAGAACCGTGCGCCAGCGCTGTCAGTGCCCTGAATTCGTCCCACAACCACGCCATTGGTATTGAGGATATCGAAATCAGCTCGAGACCAGCCTTCAAGCTGATCCATCACCACAAGGTCGTGTTCAAGAAGGCGTCGTTGTGCTGGCATACCTTAAACGATACGGCCTGAGAGGTTCACCGCCGAGGGATGAGGGTTACCAGGCTGGCCTCTGGTGGGCAGGCGAATCGATAGGGGGCAAAGGGGGAGGTTCCCAGCCCGGCCGATACATGCAGCCAGGTCTCGCGGCCACCCAGGGCGATCCGCGACAAGCCCTTGACCTGGGCTGTCGGGAGATCGCAGTTGGTCGTCAACGCCCCATAGCAGGGCACACAGACCTGACCGCCGTGGGTGTGACCGGCAAAGATTAGATCCATGCCGTCGGCTGCCATCGGTTCGAGGATTCGACGATAGGGGGCGTGAGTTACCCCCAGGCTCAGGTCAACCCCGTCGCTGGCGGGCCCAGCAACGGCTGCATAGTCATCCAGCTGATGGTGGGCATCGTTGGTGCCCCGCAACTCGATGCGATAGCCCGCCACCTCGATGGTGGTGCGCTGGTCGTTGAGGTCATGCCAGGCCCCCGACCGGGTGAACTCGGAGCGCAACCGCTCCACATTGAGTCGCGGTGGGGCTGAGCTGGCCTTGGAACGACCGTCGGTGACATAACGCAGCGGGGATTTGAACTCCGGCACGTGATAGTCGTTGGAGCCGAAGACGAAACCTCCAGGCACCTCACGAAGCCGAGTCAGCGACTCCATCAGCACATCGATGGCGGCATCACTGGTGATGTTGTCGCCTGTGTTGATCACCAGATCGGGCTGAAGATCCGCCAGTGAACGTAGAAAATTCAGTTTCAACTGCTGACTGGTCACCAGATGGATGTCGCTGAGATGCAGCACCCGCAACTCACGCCCACCAGGAGGCAGCACCGGAACCTCAACCTGGCGCAGCCGAAACAGCTTGGCCTCAACCAGCCCCCAGGCGAAACATCCCAGCCCAGCGGCACCGATCCCGAGAGCCGCCTTCCAGATCGCCATTACTCGGACTCTTCAGTAGGTGTGGGCGACGGGGCTACCGTCGGTTCCTCCTCTACAGGTGCTGGGCCACTGGAGAACTGCATGCGGATCGTCGAGAACTTCGGAGCGCTAGTCGACGGGGAGATCCGACCAAGGTAGGTTCCGGCAGGCCGGTCGCTGGGAACATCCCAACGCTGAACGGTGAACCCTGCCTCCTCCAAGGTCCGTTTGGCGGCCTCATAGCCCATGCCGGCCACAGATGGCACCTGCACGATTTCGCCTTCGAGGATCTTATTTGTCGGCGAGTTGAACGGGGTGGGTTCGACACCCTCCAAGGCCGAGGCCATGGCAGTCTTCCAGATCGAGCCCGCGTCGCGACCACCTAAACCCTCCAGGTAAACACCGGTCGACATTCGGAGGTTCTTCAATGAGTCATAGTCGGTCTGGTTGTCCACCGCGATGAAGGCCACCCCTGCCATATCTGGGGTGTAGCCGGCGAACCACACCGAGGCGTTATCGTCGGTGGTTCCGGTCTTGCCGGCCTGGGGTCGGCCATCAGCCAAACGATCCCGGGTACCAGTGCCCTTTGACATCACCGAACTGAGCACATAGCTGACACCGTCGGCATCCTCCTCAGACATCACCCGTTCACAGTTTGCCGAGGGGACTGCCAGTTCCTCACCCTGCTTGGTCATGACCGAACGCAGCACGATGGGGTCGCAGTGGACACCACGATTGGCGAAGGTGGCGTATGCCTCAGCCATGGACAGCGGCGTGATGTAGGAGGTGCCTAGCACCCACGACGGGTAACTGGCCTCTTCACGCATATCGCGGCCATCAGCCAATTCGACACCCAGCTTGGTAGCCATGTCGATGGAATTACAGATGCCCACCAAGGCCTCTAGCTGAATGAAATAGGTGTTCACCGACTGCTGGGTGGCCTGCATCATGTCGATCATGCCGTATGGCTTGTCGTAGTTGCGGGGATCCCACTTCGAGTTGAAGGTGAATGGGCCTTCACAGTTTTTAAACACCATGCCGCGGGCATTGAGCGGCGACGGGGAGTCGAAGGCCTTCGTCGTCGGCACCCCCTGTTCGAGGGCAGCTGCCAACACGAAGGGTTTGAATGTCGATCCGGCCTGGAAGCCTTCAAGCCCGCCCATGCCGGTAGAGACATTGACGTTGTAATAGGTCTGCCCCTCCTCAGCACCCATCACAGTACGTGATTGGGCCATCGCGACGATCAGCCCAGTGCTGGGTTGGATCAGCACTGAACCACCCCACACCGGGTCGGTTGGGCCGACGATATTGGCCACCGCATCCTCGGCGGCACGTTGAGCATTGGGGTCGATCTGGGTGTAGATGGTCAGGCCACCGCGTTCCAGCCGTCGCTGTCGATCCTCGGGGGTGGCTCCCATGGAGGGCATCTGATCCGAGAGCAGGATCCGTTTGACGTAGTCACACAGGAAGGGGAATTTGGACACTGCGCAACCATTGGGCTTGGCGGTCACGACGCTGGCGTCGAAGGGCACCTGCATCGCGGCTTCGGCTTCTTCCTGGGTGATCATGCCGACCTCAGCCGAGGCCATCCGCTTGAGCACCTGGTTGCGACGCTCGATCGCCTTCTCGGTGTTCTTCACCGGGTTGTAGGCCTCGGGGCTTTGGACGATGCCAGCCAGCATCGCGGCCTGGGCCAAATCCAGATCAGCGGCGCTGATCCCCCAGTAGTGCTGGGCAGCCGCCTCGACACCATAGGCGCCGTCGCCGTAGTAGGCGATGTTGAGGTAGCGCTCAAGGATCTGATCCTTGGTGAGTTTCTCCTCCATGGCCATGGCGTAGCGCATCTCACGGATCTTGCGTTCGATGCTCACCACCTGCGCGGCCTGCACCCCGGCGGAGTCGCCATTCGACATGGCGGTCTCAACCTGGACCAGTTTCACGTACTGCTGGGTCAAGGTCGAAGCCCCCTGGGTGTCGCCCATCAAGGTCTTGACGATGGCCCGTCCCAAGCCTTCGATATCGATGGCGCCATGCTCATAGAACCGGTGGTCCTCAATGGCCACCTGGGCGTTCTTCATGTGCTGGGAGATTTGGTCAAAGTTGACGTAGGTGCGGTTCTCCGCGAAGAAATTCGCCAGCTCCGAGCCGTCGGCCATGAGGATGCGGGAACCCTCCGACTGGGGTGGGGTTTCCAACTCGGCAGGCAGGTATCGCAGCGAATCTGCGGCCAGCTTCGTGGCTCCGCCTGCCAGCGCGGCCACGGGCACAACCAGCCCCGACAGGAGCGCACCACACAATGCGCTGATGGCCAGGAACATGGCAATGGTATAGGCCTTACTGGCGGTCTTCGGCTGGTTCATGGGTTCGATTCTACGTGAGCTTCGAAGTCACGATCCCGTAGTGGCGTCGACTTCCTCGGTGGCCGAAAGATCGGGGCGTCGCATGAGGTTGACTGTTGCCGCCACCAAACCGCCCCATAGTGTCGCGATCGCGATGGTCATCATGATGATCGCTGTCATGCTCATGAGTTCACCTCGTGTTCGTTGTTGGTCTCGTCGAAGGTGGTGTTGATGGTCTGCTTCCAGGGCGCCCAGGTGAGAATGATGGCCGCCAGGATCAGCATCCCGGACATACCCCAACCAAAGACCCCTAACAGTCCAAGCGGATAGCCTTCGTAGGGGG
>JBHAEB010000145.1:0-3048 GCA_041855345.1 Arachnia sp.
CCAGCGTCGGCATCGAGATCTCCCCCAGAATCGAGCTGGGTAGGCGGCTCTATCGTTGGCGGGGCTGCTGAGGGCAGGACCGCACATCCTGATACCGATTCGCCCCGGCATGTGCTCTGATCAGTCATTGCCGCGGCTGTAAGGACCACAGATCGAGCTAGCAGCCGGGGTTGCGAGTTGAGGCCAGTCAGCTAGCAGACGACCTGATCTCGTCAGCTATAGGGGGCCTAGGGATCTATCTGGGCGACCGTGCCGCTCAATAACTCGCAGACGGGATAAGGGCGTTACGACACAGGGCCCGTATCGCAACGCGATACGGGCCCTGAGTGGGGTTGCTAGATCACTTGAGGATCTTGACGACCTTGCCGGCGCCGACGGTGCGGCCACCCTCACGGATAGCGAACTTGAGGTTCTCCTCCATGGCGATGGGCTTGTTCAGGTGAACGGTCATCTCGGTGTTGTCACCAGGCATGACCATGTCGGTGCCCTCCGGCAGCTGAACCACACCGGTGACGTCGGTGGTGCGGAAGTAGAACTGCGGGGAGTAGTTGGAGAAGAAGGGCTTGTGGCGGCCGCCCTCTTCCTTGTTCAGCACGTAGACAGTGGCCTCGAAGTCGGTATGCGGGGTGGTCGAGCCGGGCTTGATCACGACCATGCCACGCTCCACGTCTTCCTTCTTGGTGCCGCGGAGCAGCAGGCCGACGTTCTCGCCAGCGCGACCCTCGTCGAGGATCTTGCGGAACATCTCAACACCGGTGACGGTGGTGGACTGCTTGGACTCGCGGATACCGATGATGTCGACGACGTCACCAGTGCGGACGATACCGCGCTCGATACGACCGGTGATGACGGTGCCACGACCGGTGATGGTGAAGACATCCTCAACCGGCATCAGGAAGGGCTTCTCGGTGTCGCGCTCAGGCTGCGGGATGTAGTTATCCACGGCATCCATCAGCTCGATGATCGACTCACCCCACTTGGCGTCGCCGTTCAGTGCCGGAGCAGCGGCAACACGGACGATGGGCAGGTTGTCGCCGTCGAACTCCTGGGCGGAGAGGATCTCACGCAGCTCCATCTCAACCAGGTCGATCAGGTCGGCATCCTCCTCAGCGATCATGTCGCACTTGTTGAGGGCGACGACGATCGCGGGCACACCGACCTGGCGGGCCAGCAGGATGTGCTCGTGGGTCTGGGCCATCGGGCCGTCGGTGGCGGCCACAACGAGGATGGCGCCATCCATCTGGGCGGCACCGGTGATCATGTTCTTGACGTAGTCGGCGTGGCCGGGGCAGTCAACGTGGGCGTAGTGACGCGCCTCGGTCTGGTACTCGATGTGGGCGATCGAGATGGTGATACCGCGCTGACGCTCCTCGGGAGCCTTGTCAATGCTGTCGAACGGGGATTCCTCGTTCAGATCCGGGTACTTGTTGTGGAGCACCTTGGAGATCGCCGCGGTCAGAGTGGTCTTGCCGTGGTCGACGTGTCCGATGGTGCCGATGTTGCAGTGCGGCTTAGTCCGCTCAAACTTGGCCTTTGCCACTTGGGCTCCTTCTTGGTCTCACCACGCACCCTGCGTGGCATGAGTCTGGTGCACCCCCAGCACTGGGTTACACCAGGGGTTCAACGCTCAGGTATAGGACCCGGGCGCATACCCGAGTAATGCTATCGGCCCATGAGCCGAAGTCAAGCTGAGCGGTGCGTCTTGGACTAGATATCGATGAAAGAGGTGTCTCCTTGATCCAATTGATTCAATTGGGCGACCCGCTGGGCATGGCGGCCCCCCTCAAAACGTCCCTCTAAAAAGGCCTGACAGATGGCCAAGGCAACGTCTGGACCAACCACCCTGGCTCCAAAGCACAGCACGTTGGCATCATTGTGGGCGCGGGTCATCGCAGCGGAATAGGTTTCGGAGACACAAGCTGCCCGCACCCCTTTGATTTTGTTAGCCGCAATCGAGATACCGATTCCGGAACCGCAGATCGCGATACCCAGGTCGAAGGTTCCCGCTGCTACTTCCTGGGCCAGTCGCGCCCCCCATTTCGCGTAGTCGGTGCGTTCACCGGTTTGTGGGCCGCGGTCGGTGATGTCGTAGCCCAGTTCCCGCAGCCGGGGAATCAACTCGACGCGTAGATCATGGGCTGCGTGGTCACTGGTGATACCGATCTTCATGGTCTGAGCCTACTGGCGGGCTGCGACAACATTCTTCGACCTTGGCCTCCGAGCAGTAAATCGCTCAGTTGCAGCGAGTAGCACCTACCAGGATGCGACGGCCTATTTGAGTTAGCCGACGTGCACTACAACCAGGCGGGCCGTGAGGATGGCCGAAGATCTGGAGGCAACAGGCCACCGAGGTGAAGAAAGTCATTGAACGCCAAAGGCCCGACCCCAACTGGGGCCGGGCCTTTGAGAGTCGACCAGGTCACTCGCCGCCGCGAGCCTTCGCGACGATCTCGTCCGAGACATTCTTGGGGGTCTCGGCATAGGAGTGGAACTCCATGGAGTAGGAGGCCTGACCTGAGGTCTTGGACCGCAGATCACCGACATATCCGAACATCTCCGAGAGCGGCACCAGCGCCCGGACGATACGGTTGCCGTGCTGCTCGTCCATGGACTGCACATGGCCACGACGCGCGTTCAAGTCGCCGATCACAGTACCCAGGTAGTCCTCTGGTGTGGTGACCTCGACGGCCATCATCGGCTCCAAGATGGCGGGATCGGCCTTCTTCGCAGCCTCCTTGAAAGCCATCGACCCGGCCAGTTTGAAGGCCAGTTCCGAGGAGTCGACGTCGTGGTAGGCGCCGTCGACCAGGGTGACCTTGATGTCCTCGACGGGGTAGCCAGCCAGCACACCAAACTGCATGGCGTCCTTGATACCGGCATCGACAGCGGGAATGTATTCCTTGGGGATACGACCACCGGTGACCGCGTTGACGAATTCGTAGCCTGAACCTGGCTCGGTGGGCTCCAAATCGATGATGACGCGACCGAACTGGCCGGAACCACCCGACTGCTTCTTGTGGGTGTATTCGACCTTTTCGACCTTGCGAC
>JBHAEB010000146.1:0-4669 GCA_041855345.1 Arachnia sp.
ATCCGATGCTCGCTGGAGCAGCAATGGCTTTCTCAAGCGTTTTCGTGGTCGGCAACAGTTTGCGTCTACGCTCATTTAAGAGCATTTGGTCCAAGTAGTAAAAGGAGACATATATGTGCGAGCAAGAAAACTGCAAACAGCATCACGGTTACATCAGCGATAAAAAACGCTACCTGACTCGCATGAAACGAATTGAGGGGCAGGCTCGAGGAGTCGCAAAAATGATTGATGAGGACAAATACTGCATCGATATTCTCACCCAGGTATCCGCTCTAACCAGAGCACTACAAGGGGTAGCGTCAAGCTTGCTAGAAGACCACCTCAACCACTGTGTTGTAGACGCGGCACGTAAAAGTGATGAAGATGCCGAAGTGAAAATGCGCGAAGCTATGGATGCCATCAATCGCTTGATTCGCTCGTAAAAATAGCCACCTTAAAGGGCTCTGTTCCTTACTCAGCGTAAAGGCCGCAACCTCTAGTTCAGAGTTGGAGGCCTTTCGCTTTATGTCTCACCAGTCCCTGCGTGGCTCGAACCCGCGTCACCTGCGACATCAAGCACGAGGTTAGAACCCTGAAATCTTTCTGACCAGGTGTTTTAGAGCTTCGTTGTAAGGTGAACCCACTATTGCACGAAGAAGCACCCAGCGAGTAATTGTATTACTTACTGGGTGCTAATGGTGGAGCTAAGGGGATTCGAACCCCTGACCTTCTCATTGCGAACGAGACGCGCTACCAACTGCGCCATAGCCCCAGGTACGGCGACGATGTTAGCACCCGCGTTACGGCGGGCGCCAACCGACTACTCGCCCACCGCGCGCGGCAATCGCCGCACCGGAACCGGACGTGGATGCGCCACACCACTTTGACCGTCGGGACGATCAGCGGTCGGAATGATGCCAGTATCCGACACCGGAGCTGACAGGTCGATCGTGCGGACCGTGCGCGGAACCAGGGGCTTGGACACATAGGTGGGGGCCACCACTGGGATTGGCTCCCACAGAGGCCCTGAAGCCTCAGGTGCTGACAGATCAACCGAGAACTCCGAGGAGGCCTCCGGTTTGGCTGCGGAGATCAACGAGGTCGTTTCGACATCCTCATATCCTGCCCGGACCGCAGCCGCCCGCTCGTCAAAGCGCTGACGCATCATCGTGGTGCTGATACGGGCAGCGACGACGAAAGCCACCAATCCCAACAGCGAGATACCGATCCCCCACCACGGGATGACGCTGAAAACGGCAAGAATGATGGTCACGAAGTTGATCAACAGCAGACCCGAAACCATGCGGCGACGACGCATCGCCGCTCCGCGAGCCAGCAGCCGAAGCTCAGTGAGCTCCGCACGACGGGTCAGCGGGGTAGACACCTCGGCCGAGGTGTCTTCGGTCATGTCGGCCAGGTCTCGGTGCAGGATTCGAACCGAATCTGAGAACCGCTCGGTGGGGTCCCCATCCAGGACATCGGCATCCATCTTGTGAGCAGCCAACCAGGGCAGTCCGAAGGCCAAGAAAGCCAGGACGAACACACAAATGACGATTCCCGCAAGCACGGGTCTAGTTAAACAACGTCAATCTGGTTAGGCACGCAGGCGCGCCGCGACACGCCAAGAATTCTTAAAAATCTCAGGATTCGCTGAGCAGCCAGCAGTGCACCGCCTCACCCGGGCGAACCAGTTCAGTGTCCTCATCCAAAACGATCAACGCATTGCTGCGACCGAGCTCTGCCATCGCAAAGGGCTCGCTCACCCGTTCGACGGTGCGCATCCGACCGTCGTCATTGATCTCGCCCCGTAACAAATGCCGCTGGCCTTTGACTGATCGCAGCGGGGTCTTGGCGATGGCCCTGACAGGTTTGCGACCGACCTCGGAACCGGAGAGGCGACGCAGCAGCGGCACCACAAACACCTGGAAGGTGACATAGGCCGAGACCGGATTTCCGGGCAGCATCACCATCGGAACCTGCTCATCGCCGATGAGCCCGAAGGTCTGGGTTCGTCCCGGGGACATCGCCACTTCTACCGCGTCGACAAGGCCCATCTCTGACATTGCCGCCGCGACAGCCTCATATTCTTCTCGTTTGCCACCCGTGGTGGAGATGACCAGGTCGGCTCGAATCAGTTGATCTGCGATGGCCTGTTTCAACTCAGCAGGATCGTTGGAATGCACTGCGACCCGGAACACCGTCGCCCCAGCCGCCCTGGCAGCTGCCGCGATCAGGAAGGAGTTGGCGTCGGTGGACTCACCAAACTGAATCCGCTCTCCAGGCTCCACAAGCTCCGACCCGGAACTAACCACCACTACCCGCGGCTTAGGCCGGACCAATACTTTGTCGATTCCGGCTGCCGCCAACATCCCTACAGTGCGGTCGGTGAGGGTCTCCCCCTCGGACAACAACCGGGTGCCAACAGCGAGATGTTCACCGGCAGCGCGCAGGTAATCTCCCTGCGCAACTTCCTTGATCACTTCTATGCATCCACCCAGATCTGTGGCGAATTCCTCAGGAAGCACAGCATTCGCCCCGCGGGGCACGACGTCCCCAACGGCGACCCGAACGGTTTGTCCGACCCCTAGATGATCGACCCCGACGGTGAGTTCCAGAGTTTCTACCAGATGACCGGCTTCGGTCCACAGATCGCTAACCCGAACCGCATATCCGGGCACCTTGCTCGTCGAATTCGGGGGCACGTTGATCATCGAGTTGATGTCCTCACAGATCACCTGCCCCCAAGCGTCCAACACCGACAGTCCTAGTGGTTTGAGGGGCTCCACCAGGTTGAGTAGATAGTCGACGTGATCCTCGACGCGGCGAAGACCATTCTCATCAGGTTCTGGGGCAGGAGGAAGTTTCGCCTCCTCCACTTGCGGCGGGGCAGGTTTTTCCACGTTCTTCTTGCGACCAAACAGCGCCATGTTTCTACGATAGGCCAATGGAATTGGGATCAGACAAGGGCACGCTGCGCAAGGAACTGCAACGACGACGCTCGCTGACCTCGGAATCGACCCATAGACAACGGGATCAGGCACGAGAAAATCACCTGATTACGGCGCTGACAGGCCCCGGCACGGTGGCCTTGTATGCCTCTCGCCCAGGTGAACCAGGAACCTTATCCCTGATTTCACGATTCCAGGACCTCGGCTGGCGGGTGCTGCTCCCCAAGTTGCGCCGAGAACCAGACTGGGCGTGGGCAACCCCCACCTTGGTGCCGGCATGGGCCGGTATCCCCGAACCCACCGGCAATCGACTGGGCGCAGCGGCGCTTCGTGAGGCGAACCTCATCATCGTGCCCTGCCTTGCCGTCGGGCGTGATGGCTCACGGCTAGGGACCGGGGGCGGTTGGTATGACCGTGCACTGGGATATCGAGACCCGAAGGCGCAGATCTGGGCCCTGGCCAACGCCGAGGAGGTATTGCCCACAGTGCCCACCCAGCCCCACGACCTGCCGGTCGACGCTGTGGTCACTGAGCTGGGATTCACGCCGCTGGGGGATCGCCACGTATCCTAGGGTGGTTTGTCCCCGAGTTTGGAGCAAAATGCCCACCTATCAGTACCGCTGCACGGCCTGTGGCGACGAGCTTGAGGTCGTCCAGAAGTTCTCTGACCCTGCCCTGAGCACCTGCCCCTCCTGCGCTGGCGACCTACGTAAGGTGTACAACGCGGTGGGTGTGCTGTTTAAGGGATCTGGCTTCTATGCCACCGATTCTCGCAAATCCACATCCGCCTCGAAGCCAGCCAAGGAATCGAAACCGGCTGAGACCACCACGAAGGCCGCAGCAAACTAATTCGCCTCAATTTCTGTGGAAACTGGTGTTTCTGCTAGGGAACTGCCCATAACAGTAACGTGGAATCTCCCCTGCATCGCATCCGCCGTTTCCTCAGCTGGCATCGCCGCGCGATAGCCGCCCTGCTGGCTGGGCTAGCCATGTTTGCCTTAGCCCAGCAGCTCACCCCGGCCCCGGTCAATATGGTGCCGGCAGTCGTGGTAGCCGACGCAGCCGCAGCTGGCAGCATTCTCGAAGAGCCGCATCTGAAGGTGACATCGCTGCCTGCCGATGCCCTGCCAGCCGACCACTACTCCAATATCGACGAGGTCATCGGACAGACCCTAGGTTTTGGGCTCAGTCCTGGAACAGTCATTCAACCCGGAATGTTGGCCGCTACCCCGCAACTGGCCGCCGGCCGTGCCCTGGTGCCGATCCTGGTACGTGACGACGCCCTACGAGAGCTACTGTCCCCTGGCAGCCTGGTGACCCTCGTCCTGAGCACCACCACAGAGGTCATCACCAACGACGCCCGGGTTGCAGTCATGCCAGCCACCGATCAGGGTGGACTCTTCAAAGTCAGCTCTGACAAGCCGCTGCTGCTGGTGGATGTACCTGCCGAACTCGGTCCCAGCGTCGCCGCACTTGGTCAGTCAGGACAGCTCAGTGTCATCCTTGGCCACCTCGACCAGCCGTGATCGCATGTCGTCCATTTGGCCAGATTAGGATCGAACTGGGACTGGTTCGCGCGCAGCACTAGCTATTTCCTCCATACCATGCTTAAGGTTGGCACGGCCCTAATCGGGCTCACCCGTGCCTGAATCCCCAGGCCGCGGGCCGCTTCCCGGCCACATCTGGTCGGAGCACAGAAGGAATGCAGAATGCAGGGCTTCAAAGAATTCTTGATGCGCGGC
>JBHAEB010000147.1:0-7182 GCA_041855345.1 Arachnia sp.
CCTATCTGGGCATCGCGGCTGCACTGGTGCTGATCTGGCTACTCATCGCCTTTCGGAAACTTCCGTTGCCACCTGCTGAAGCTCCGGTTGCCGCCGGGGGCCGGGGAAGGTTCGGGCGGCTGTGGAACAACGGACACTACCGCTGGGGAGTATTCGCCCAGTTCTTCAACGTCGCGGCTCAGACCTGCGCCTGGACCTACTGCATCATCTACGCCCAAGACGTGGTGGGCACCTCCGCCCATGAGGCCGGCTGGTGGCTGCAAGGAAGCCTGTTGCTATTCCTGGTCTCCCGCTTCGTCATGGTCTTCATCTTGGGCATCGTGCGCCCGGGCCTGTTGCTGCTCATCATGGCCATCTTCGGTGTGCTCTGCTGTGTGGTCTCGATGTTTGCCCTCAACATCGTCGGGCTCGTTGCCGTGGTATTGATCTCGGCGGCCCTGTCACTGATGTTCCCCACGATCTACGGGCTAGCCCTTAAAGGCCTCGGAGACGACGCGAAATTCGGCTCCGCAGGGTTAGTCATGGCCATCCTTGGTGGCGCCACCATCCCGCTAGTCCAGGCAGCGGTCATGGATATCGCCGGATCCGCCGTCGGGTTCATCGTCCCAGCCATCTGCCTGGCTTTGGTCGCTGCCTATGCGGTCTACGACCTGACCCATTCTCGGGAGGAAGCCTCATGAAATCTCTGCTGAAACCCTTTATCGCACTGTTGCTGGCAGCCTTCGCGATGACCCTTGGCGGCTGCGGGAAGGAACAAACCCCGGTCAGTATCGGGCTGATCACCAAACAAGAAACCAACCCTTATTGGATTGAGATGCGCCAGGTAGCCCAGGAAACCGCCGACCGGTTGGGCGCTACCCTCACCACCGCGACTGGCACCAGTGATGTCGACGTCGAGTCGCAGCGGACTGCGCTGCAAGAGATGGTGGCCTCCGGCGTCGACGGAATCCTCATCGCTCCGACGGATTCCGCCGCCCTGGCTGACGATATCGCTGCGGCGCGGGCAGCGGGCATCACCGTAATCGCGGTAGATACGCCCATGGACCCGCTGGAAACCACAGATGCCTATTACGGCACAGATAACGCCAAGGCCGGAGAGCTGGTGGGGGCCTATGCGAAGGCCAAGATCACTGAACTGGGCCTCACCCCTGAAGTCTTGATGCTCAACCTGGCCCCAGGGATCGCATCGGGTGAGGAGCGGGCTGCCGGATTCCGTATCGGGTTCGGGCTCAACGAAAATCAGCCCGCCGCCGAGGCTGATTCCCAAGGGGATCAGAGCCTCGCCGAGGAGCTGACGAAGGCGGCGCTAGAGGCCAACCCGGAGATCAATGTGGTCTATGCCGTCAATGAACCCGCTGCCTTAGGGGCCGTAGCGGCCCTGAAAGCAGCGGGTAAGGACCTCAACCAGGTCGTGGTGGTTGCGGTGGACGGCGGCTGTGAAGCCATGAAGAATGGGGTTCGCACCGGCGATATCGACGCTACGGCCATGCAGTTCCCCCAGAACATGGCCCGTGAAGGGGTCAAATCCCTGGTTGCCAAGGTTCGCGAAGGGCAAGACCCGTCGGGTTATCTGGCAACGGGTACCGAGCTGGTTGCCCACACTGCGGCCCCAGGGGTGGAGTCCAAGAATGTGGAATATGGGGTGCGAACCTGTTGGGGAGGCTAGCCCTAGCCAGCTAGCGGTAGCCAGCGGTACTCCTACCGCATCGTCACGAACCACACCCCGTTGAAGCAGCTAGCCCTGATCAGCTAGCGGTAACGAAGGTCTCGGACTGGGTCTTGGTGGTCTGCTGCTGGGTCTCGTTGGCCGGAGGGACCACCACACCCACGCTCCGAGCCGGAGGGTAGATGCCGAAGGTGGAATCGAGGAAACGGTAAAAACGATCAAAAATGCTCATGTATCCAGAGTGCGTCCCCTAGTATCAATGCGTCCAATGCCTAGGCTTAGCAGTTTCTATGCATGGAGGTTATAGATGGAGGTCGCGACTCTGCGCTGGTTTCAGCAGATCGTCGATGGCGCAACAGTCACCGAGGTAAGTGAACTGGATATGGTCTCGCAGCCTGCGGTTTCCCGGGCGCTGGCCCGGCTGGCCGAGGAGGTGGGCGCGCCGTTGCTGCGTCGAGAAGGCCGACTACTGCGGCCCACCCGAGCCGGAGCCACATTCAAATATCACGTCGATGCCGCCCTGCATCACCTTGACGACGGCCTTGCTGCAGTTGCTCAGCTGCTAGATCCCGAAACTGGGGTGGTGACGGTGGCCTATCAGCCGTCCCTGGGGTCCTGGCTGGTACCGCAACTCGCGGCCGAGTTTCGCCGTCGCCATCCACAGGTGGGATTAGACCTCCGCTCCTGGACCGACGAGACAACCCCAGCCACCGGCCCCGATGCGGATATCGACGTGGAACTAACGACATCTCGTCGCTCGGCCCAGACCCATCACTGGCATCCGCTGACCCGCGAGCCCATCCGGTTGATCGCATCCCAAGACCATCCGCTGGCAGCCAACTCTCCAGTCGAACTAACCCAGCTGGCCGGCCAACCGCTGATCACCATGCGACCCACCTCCCAGCTGCGACTATTCACCGACGCGCTGTTGGCAGAACATGGCGTCGAAGCCGAGGTGGCCTTCGTCGTCGATGACCTGCCCAGCCTCTATGGTCACGTCGCAGCCGGATTAGGGGTAGCGCTAGCACCCGAGCGATCCCACCCAGGGGTCGCGATCCTCCCGTTAGCCGCGGAGGACGCCTTCCGCGAGGTGGGGATTGCCTGGGCCCGCGACCGCCGCTTCCTGCCCTCAGCCGCACTGTTTCGCGACTACGTTCTGGATGGCGCAACCAGTTCCATCGCGCATCCCCAGGGGCCTATCTCCCCTAGCGCCTAGAACAGGTGACTCCATCCGACATCGGATGCGGTAGTTCCCGGCAATCACTGCTACTACCCAGAAGTGTCACCAGACGAGTGCTCGCGGCACCTCCAGCCAGTGTCGGCAATAAACAACCCAGCCAAACCACACGACCCTAGCGATCGTGAATTTCCACCTCGCTGATCCGACCAGTGCGATAGGTCAGCACACAGGACAATTCAAAATCTGGCAAACAGGTGGGCGAATCCAGGGTGATCACCGCATCGCGTTTCCCAAGGTTGAGGCGGGTGACTACAAGCTCTGCTGTCATCTCCTGACAATCGGCCACCGTCGGCTGGTAGTCGCTTTGGGAATAACAGCAGTCAGTCACCTCGACGGCAACATCGTGCATGAGAGCCCCCATATCCACCCTCGCTAGCGCCGACTCAATCTTCGGCAGCAACCGCCGGGCGGCTTTGAGCGTCGGGATTGATTCCTCATCGAAGATCGCGGGGACTTGATGATCCGCATCACGCCAACGCAACGACGCGACGCCCCGGATCATCCCATCAACTGCCACGAGATCGCTCATCATGCCGGAATAGTAGCCACAGCTTGGGCCTCTCCTCTGCCCCCTTTTGCCGCAGCTCTTCAACCTCCCACGATCGCCACCGTGAAACCCGCTGTCCTCCACCAGAGGGACTGGCGATCCACTGGAGGGGAACTCTTCTTCGCGCGCCCCATCGCTACCTGCCCGACAGCAGTCACCCAACCTCCTGGATGACCATCTGCGAGAGGCTCCCCTCTGTACCCCGTTGCCAGCCATGGCACATCTCTTCGACCTCCCACGATCAGAGCTGTGTACCCGTTTCCAACGTCTGAGATGGCCGAGGTATCAGCTCACCGGAACCGGCTGATCCCCACTCGGCAACCGAGTTTCAGTCAATACCTTAATATTGCAAGTATGAAGGTTTTTCCTGAATGCGTGGCGTTGCTGGGGGATGTGGTGAGATCCCGGCACTCCGATCGCGCCCGATTGCACGAGGCGGTATTGGCGGCCCTTGATGCGGTCAATGCTGCTCATCCCGCCTTGGATCCGCTCCGGGTCACCGTCGGCGACGAAGTCCAGGGCATCTACCCACGCCTCGGCCACGCGATCGCCGCGCTGTTGACCCTGCGAGATCAGTTGGCTGGGGTGGCGGAAGTTCGGGCGGGACTGGGTGGCGGTCAGGTGAACATCATCGACGCCGACCGCGGCATCCAGGACGGCAATGCCTGGTGGAATGCCCGTGAGGCCATCAATCAAGCAGAAGCCCTGGCAGCCCAACCGGGCAATCGCTGGTCCCGCACCGCCGTCATTGATGCTCGGGCTCTCGCTAACCCGTTGGCTGATCCGACATTACGTCTCATCGATACCCAACTCGCCAGGCTGAGCCCTGCAGCCCGCCGCTCCTGGATTCATTTGCGCGCCGGACGCGACAACACCACAGCCGCCGCCCTTGAGGGAATCTCCCCGTCAGCCAACTCACAACGGATCACCACCAACGCGCTTCGTCCCTTGCTGGCAACCGTCCAAGCCTTGGAAACCTTGCCCTAACCGGCAGGAACCATCTCCAGCTGACACCATCCCGTGCGCCCACGCTAGCTAGACGTAGGTTGAACCTCCCTAACCGTCATGAGCGATCTCCAGCTGACACCATCCCGTGCGCCCACGCCAGCTCGCCGCAGGTTGAACCTCCCTAATATGCATGAACGATCTCCAACTGATGGGCTTCAAGAATCGGCAGACAAAGATCATCAGGTGGATGCGGTTCGAATTCCACCATGTAGTACTCGATACCGTCTCTCACCAGCACATCGACGACGGCACCCTCCCGTCCGGCCTCAACCCCCTCCTCAGGCAGGTCCACTGTTAACCTCACCACATCCAAAAGGTTAAACAACTTCCTCACCAAATCAGTCCTCATTCTCCTCAGGCTGAATGATCTGCCCATCAGCAGCCTTCCTAGCCCATTTCTTCCGACCCCGCTGCACAATCAACGGATCCGTAGGCTTGATCATGGCGTGGTCCTTACCCTCATATTCATGCAGGTCCAGGAACAGCCGCATCGCGTTGAGCCTGGCACGTTTCTTGTCATTGGATTTGATGCGATACCAGGGCGCCATCTCGGTGTCGGTTTGCTTGAGCATCGCGGTTTTCGCGGCTGTGTAGTCGTCCCACCGATCCAACGATTCCAAGTCCATCGGGGATAGCTTCCAGCGACGCACTGGGTCTAGTTGGCGGATGGCGAACCTGGTGCGCTGCTCCCGTTGGGTCACAGAGAACCACAGCTTGGTCACGGTAATCCCAGACTCAATGAGCATCTGCTCGAATAGCGGGGCCTGCCCCATGAAGGTGCGGTATTCCTCGTCGGTGCAAAAGCCCATGACGCGCTCCACCCCAGCCCGGTTGTACCAGGACCGGTCGAACAGCACGATCTCACCAGCAGTGGGCAGATGTTTGATGTAGCGCTGGAAGTACCACTGCCCACGTTCGGTATCGGAGGGCTTATTCAGCGCGACGACCCGCGCCCCGCGTGGGTTGAGGTGTTCGGTGAAGCGTTTAATCGCCCCGCCTTTGCCGGCTGCGTCGCGACCCTCAAACAGCACGATGTGTTTCTCGCCTCGGTCCTGGGTCGAGTATTGGAATTTCAACAACTCGATCTGCAGCTGCCGCTTCTCGACCTCGTACTCATGGCGGCTCATTAACTCGTCGTAGGGATACCGGTCCCGCCAAGTCTCTACCGCGGCGCCCATCGGGTCGATGAGGAACTGGTCCTCACCATGGACGTCACCGACGGTGTACCCCTCGTCGCGTACCCGATCGATGAACTCACGCAAGTTCTGATTCATGCACCAAGCTTGGCACGGAAAATCGGGGAACTCGACTTCTTCCGGACTGCGCGGGCTTTGCCCATTTGGTGATATCAGTCATGATTCATCCATGACTGATATCACCCTAGGTGGCAACCCCGTCCGCACTCAGGGCTCCCTGCCCGCCGTCGGCAGCAAGGCTCCCGATTTCGAGCTGGTGGGCGCTGACCTCAATCCCATCAAGCTGGCGGACTTCGCCGGTTCCAAGGTGGTGCTTAATATCTTCCCGTCCATCGACACCGGGATTTGCGCCATGAGCGTGCGTACCTTCAACGAGCGCGTCGCAAACCTTGAAAACACCAAGGTGCTGTGCATCTCCCGTGATCTGCCCTTCGCCCAGGCCCGGTTCTGTGGGGCTGAGGGGATCGAGAATGTCGTGGTCGCCTCGGATTTCCGCACCACCATGGGTGAGCATTACGGCGTCACGATGATCACCGGCCCGCTTGAGGGTCTGCTGGCTCGCGCCGTCGTGGTGCTGGATGAGCAGGGCATCGTCCGGCATGCCGAAATGGTTCCAGAGATCAAAACTGAGCCGAATTACGACGCAGCTCTGGCTGCACTGTGATCGGGTGACGGGGCAGGCAGGATTATCCTGTCGGGCCCCGTCGCTGCCTGAAATCGGGGCGGAAATGCCGCCCCACTTCAGGATCAACCAGCGGCTCTTGGGCCGCGGCGATCCCAGCCACAGTCAGTGTGGCATCCACCGGAATTGCCCGCTTGACTAGCCCCAAGGCGATGGGGCCCAATTCATGATGACGAGCAGAGCCGCCAACGAAACCCACTTGGCGACCGGCCAATTCCAAGGATTCTCCAACAGCGGGAAGGGCCTCAGCAGAGCCATCCAGGTGCAGCAGCACTAGGCGTCGCGGCGGTCGGCCCAGGTTATAGATACGCGCCACCGTTTCCTGTCCCCGGTAGCAGCCCTTCTGCAGATGGGTGGCAAATAGCGCGATCTCGTTGGGGATAGTTCGAGCATCGGTGTCGACAAAGATCCGCGGCTGACCTGCGCTGATTCGGTGTGCTTCGAAGGCCCAGATGCCGACGGATACTCCCTCGGGAAGCGGCTGATCCGCGGGCCAGAAGAGCTCCCTACCGCCCAGGCTTGGGCGCGAAACCGAGGCCTGCGGGATCGTCACATCTTCACCACACCACACCACGATGAGGTCCTCGCGACGGGCCAACTCGACGCGGGTTGCGAATCGCATCCGGGCCAGGTAGTCCAGCAGTCCCTCAGACCGCCTGGGTTCGGTCCACGCTAAGACCCGCTCACCATCGTCGACCCCGTACAACACCTGTTCGATGTGGCCTTGCGGGCTGAGGATCAAGGCCTCGAAACCCTCACCTGGCTTCAACTCACTGAGATGCTGGGTGGTGAGGGCATGCAACCAACTCAGCCGATCCGGGCCGGTGATCTCGACGATCTCCC
>JBHAEB010000148.1:0-10520 GCA_041855345.1 Arachnia sp.
CACCCCATCAATGATGGAGGCGTGATTGAGTTCATCGGAGATGATGGCGTCGCGCTCATCAAAGAGAGTTTCAAATAGCCCACCATTGGCGTCGAAACATGACGAATACAAGATCGAGTCGAATCCTGGTGCGCCGCCGCGTAGAAAGGCAGTTAACCGGGACTCCAATTCTTGATGCTGGGTTTGGGTGCCGCAGATGAAACGCACCGAGGCCATGCCGAAACCCCAACGATCCAGGGCCTGCTTGGCTGCCTCGATAAGCACCGGAGAGTCGGCCAAGCCGAGATAGTTATTCGCGCACAGGTTGATCACCGGAGCCTTGGGAGTGGTGATGGCCGCCGCCTGCGGGCTTGTCAGCGGGGTTTCCACCTTGTACAGGCCCTCAGCACGTAATTGATCCAGCTGGGCGGCAAGTTCATCAGCGAAATTCATCTCGGGTCCTTTCTGCACTTTCACCAACTGATTTCGAGGGGCCAATCAGGCGGCTGCCGTCCTCATGGCAGCTCCCCATCCCAGGACATAACCACCTTCCCCGATTTACCGTCACCGGCGACGGCGAAGGCTTCAGCGAACTCGGTGGCAGGGAAACGATGGGTGATGACCCCACTGATATCCAAGCCAGAACGAATCAGCGCATTCATGGCATACCAGGTTTCAAAGATCTGCCGCCCAGTTACCCCCTGAATGGTCAACATATTGAAGATGACGGTGGCGACGTCGAGGCTCAACGGTGCGGTTGGGGTACCGAGCAGAGCAATCCGGCCGCCGTGGGTCATGTGCTGGATCATCGAGCTCAATGCCGCCTCGGAACCGGACATTTCCAGCCCAATATCAAAACCCTCCACCATGCCGAAACGCTCGTAGGTTTCGGTGAGGTCCTCACGACCCACATTCACCGTCGCAGCCAGTCCAAGACGACGCGCTAACTCCAGCCGCTCCTCGCTGAGATCGGTGATCACGACATTGCGGGCGCCCTGGAATTTCGCAACCAAGGCAGCCATGATGCCGATCGGTCCGGCGCCGGTGACCAGCACATCCTCAGCCAAGGCAGGGAATTGGAGGGCAGCATGGACGGCATTGCCGAAGGGATCGAAGATCGCTGCGACATCCGGGTCGAGGCCATCGGGATGCACCCAGATATTGGCGGCTGGCATGACAAAGTACTGGCAGAAGGCGCCGTCGACGTGGTAGCCGATGCCTTGGGTGTTGCGGCACAGATGCCGTCGCCCCGCCAGGCAGGATCGGCACCGGCCACACACATAGTGGCCCTCCCCGGAAACGAATTGGCCGACGCTCAGATTGGTGACCAGCTCGCCCACCTCGACGATGTGGCCGGCGAACTCATGGCCCAAGATTCGGGGGGTGGCGACAGTGGCTGCGGCCCAGCCGTCCCACCGATCAATGTGGACATCCGTGCCGCAGATGCCGGTGCGGGAAACCTTAATCAGCACATCCGTGGGACCTGGGCGTGGGGTAGGAACCTCGATCAGCTCCAGCCCCGGCCCTGGACGCGTTTTCGCGAGAGCCAGCATGGGGTCATCGTTTCACGACCTGCCATGGCGTCAACACCGGGGCAGGCTTCATGCGATTCACCAAGTCCCCCACAGGCGGCAACTACTCTTGGGTGAGCTGAGCGTTGGCTGAGTGGTGTGGTTCTTGGTCGCTCATTCCCTTGACTGAGGTATTTGTGAATCCGGGGAGTCATCAGCCGAATCGGCCGGTGATGTAATCCTCGGTGGCTTTTTGTTGCGGATTGTGGAAGATCCGTTCGGTGGGGCCAATCTCAACGAGATGCCCGGGCTCACCCTGAGCTTTGAGGTTAAAGAAGGCCGTTTCGTCGCTGACCCGCGCCGCCTGCTGCATATTGTGGGTCACGATGACGACGGTGTACTCCTCCTTCAGCTCGTGGATGAGGTCCTCGACGGCCAAGGTGGAAATGGGATCCAAGGCCGAGCAGGGCTCATCCATCAACAACACATCGGGTCGTACCGCAATGGCTCGTGCGATACACAGCCGCTGCTGCTGCCCACCAGAAAGCCCCACCCCGGCCTTGTCCAACCGGTCCTTCACCTCATTCCACAGATTGGCTCCCCGCAGCGCCCGTTCGACGGCCTCGTCGAGCACCTTGCGGTTCTTTTCCCCGTTGAGCTTCAGCCCAGCAGCGACATTCTCATAGATCGACATCGACGGGAAGGGATTGGGCCGTTGGAAGACCATCCCCACGACCCGCCGAACCGCCACCGGATCGACACCGGGAGCGTATAAATCGGTGTCATCTAGCAGCACCTCCCCGGTGCAACGGGCCCCTGGGATCACCTCATGCATCCGGTTCAAGGTGCGTAACACCGTCGATTTGCCGCAGCCGGAAGGCCCGATGAAGGCCGTGACGCTACGTGGCTCGACCACCAGATTGACGTCCTCGACGGCATGGAAGGAGCCGTAATAGATATTGAGACTGCGGATTTCAATACGCTTCGACATGGTCCTACTTCAAAGTATTGCGGCGAGCTATGCGTTTGGCTATCAGATTGAGCACCATGACGAGCAACACCAAGGTCAGGGCCGCAGCCCACACCCGATCCGCACCCGGCTGGTCAGCAGGCACCGCGATGCCCGCGTTAATCATCGTCGGCAAGGCTCCAAGGGAGGTGCCGAAGGGATTGAGGAAAAGGTTTTGGGTATAACCGATGAGGATCAGCAGCGGGGCGGTTTCACCCATCACCCGGGCGATACCCAGCACAATGCCGGTAAGGATCCCATTGAACGAGGTTGGTACCACGATCCGCACGATCGTCTTCCACTTCGGTACCCCCAACGCGTAGGAGGCTTCGCGCAATGAATCCGGCACTAGCTTGAGCATCTCCTCGGTGGAGCGCAGCACCATCGGCAGCATCAGCAGCATCAACGCCATCACCGTCGCGATTGCTGAGGGTTTCCACCCTAATGTGGTGATGAACAAGGCGTAGATGAACAGTGCAGCGACGATGGAGGGCACCCCGGTGAGGATGTCTACCGTGAAGGACACCACCCGGGCCAGCTTGGTGCCGCGGCCATATTCGACGAGGAAGATCGCGCCCAGCATGCCCACCGGCACCGCGATCACGGCCGTCATCAGCCCAAGCAGCAAGGTTCCGTAGATGGCCTGGAGGGCGCCCCCTCGGGTGTCGGTGGCCTGCGCGGAACCCAGCGATGTCGTCCACCACTGAGCCGACGGGGTGCGTGCATCCCCAGCCTCCTCATCGGTGATCAACACCACGTTGTATGGCTGATCCGGGTTCGGTGAGACGGGCATCGAGGTGAATGTCCGGTAGGTGTTGACCCGCTGGCCAACCGCGACATACCGGCCACCCGGGACGAAACGCCACTCGCGTGAATCGGCAGTCGGGGCGGTATGCACATCGTCGCCGCATTCGGCAGCCGACACCCGAGTTTGGTTGCGGGTATCGAGACACACGACGTGATAGTCCGCGCCGATACTGACCAGCAGCGGAGCCCCCTTCACCGCCACTGAGATGAGGATCCACAGCAGAGGAATCACGGCCACTGTCACGCAGGCCCACACCGCCACCGTAGCCAACCGATCCTTTACGGAGCGGATCCCGGACGGGCCATGAAGGTTGAGTTCGCTGGGTTGGGTCATATCCGCCCCCGTTCCGCGACCCCCCGGGCCAGAGCATTGACCGCGAAGGTCAAGATGAACAACACCAGGCCCGCCGAGATGTAGATCCCGGCCTTGTAGGGGGTGTCGAACTCGGCCGCATTGCGCGCAATGATCGAGGCGAAGGTATCGCCACCGTTGAATACCGACACCGTGAAGGTGCTGGTGGACAGAATCAACATCACCGCGATGGTTTCGCCCAATGCCCGACCCAGCCCCAGCATCGCCGCCGCGATCGCACCGGAACGGCCATAGGGCAGCACCGTGAGCGAGATGACCTCCCATTTCGTCGCTCCCAGGGCCAAGGCGGCTTCTTGATGATCGCGGGGAGTGGCGGCAAAGACGTCGCGGGTGATGGAGGTGATGATTGGCAGGATCATGATCGCCAGCACCAGTGACGCGGTGAATACCGTTCCCGGTGAGGTCACCTCGGTGGTGCCGAATAGCGGAATCCAGCCCAGCCGATCCTGCAACCACTGGGCGACGGGCTGGATGGCTGGTCCCAACACCTTGATTCCCCATAACCCAAAGATCACCGATGGCACCGCAGCCAAGAGGTCAATGACGAAGGCGAGGTTGGCAGCGACCTTCCCGGAAACATACTGGGTCAGCAGCAGCGCCAACCCGATGGCCACCGGCACTGCGAGGGTCAAGGCGATCACTGAGGACAACACTGTGGTCCACAACAGTGCTGCGACGCCGAAGGCCGGGGGACGGGAGGTGGCGTTGAAGATCGTTGAGGTGAGGAAGTTGACGGAGTTATCCAGCAGCGGCTGCCAGGCGTTGCTGAGCAGAAACGCCCCAATGATCAACACCACGACGATGATCAGGATGCTCGCTGACACGGCAGCGCCCCGAAAGATCCGATCACCGATCCGTTCAGGTGCCGTGGTGGCGCGGCTCATGACATCGCCTCGATTGCGTCGACGACCCGCTGCTGAAGGGTCTCGGGCAGGGGCGCGTATCCCAGCGAGGCCACCAGCTCCTGGCTGGAATCGGCGGCCATGAACTTCAGAAAATCCTGCACCAGGGCGGTATTGCTGCCACCAGCAGAGCAGACAATCTCATAGGTCACCTGCACCAGCGGGTAGGCCTCGCCCTCAGGTTCGGCATCGATGGTGAGGGCAAGATCATGGCCCGTCGCAGCAAACTCGGCCTCCGCGATGGCGGCACTGGCGTTCTCACCAGTCAGGGCCACCCCGTCAAGGCTGATAACAGTCAGTTCTCGCTCCTGGGCTGCCCCCCATTCGAGATAGCCAATCGCTCCGGGGGTGGTGGCCACCGTATCGGCGACGCCAGCGGTTTTCTCCTTGCCCTCACCCCGAGCCGCAGGCCATTTCTTCGCAGGATCCCAAGACCAATGCTCAGCCGCTGCCTCGCTGAGGAAATGGGTGAAGTTCTCGGTCGTACCGGATTCATCGGCGCGGAAGAACACCGCGATCCGCTGGCTGGGAAGCTGCACCCCAGGGTTGGCTGCTGCGATATCGGGATCATCCCAGGAAGTGATCTCACCGCTGAAGATCCGAGCCAGCAAGGGTGCGGTCAGGTTCAGCTGATCGATGCCCTCCAGGTTGTAAGCCACCGCGATGGGGCCGAAGATCATAGGCAAATTCCAGGCTGGGTTGCCTTGGCAGCGGCTGGCTGCCTGCTCGGACTCGACTACGCCATCTTTGACAACGGTGCGCAGCGGTGAATCAGAACCTGCCCAGTCCACCGTCGAACCGATAAACGCTTTGATACCTGCCCCAGACCCGGATGCCGTGTAATCCACGGTGGTGCCGGGGCAGGCAGCGACATAGTGCTGGACCAGCAGCTCGATCGCGGACTTTTGTGAACTAGCCCCCTCTGCTTTCAACGCCCCACCTGGACAGGCCAGATCCAGCGCCGATCCTGCGGTGCTGCCTGGCAGCGGATCGACGGCAACACCGCCACTCCAGCAGCCGCTTAGCAGCAGGGCGACGCCCAAGACGCCTAGTCGTGCCTTCATAGCCCGCAACCTACGCAGCCCGTGTGACCTGCCAGCGAAGCTCACATGAACAGCAGGTAAACACGGTCCACAGGAATCCCACAAGTCCTGCTCAGCGTCGGATCAGGTGAGGTGGGTGAACTAGAGACACGCAACAACCGAACAAGAAAAGGACCCCCTATGAATAAGACCTCCAAGATCGTGCTGGGCAGCGTCGCGGCCCTGGGTTTGCTGGGTGGTGGCACTGCCATCGCCATCGCCAATAACAACCAGGACGCAACGCCCACCAGCACCTCCTCGGTCAGTGTGGTCACCCCCGGAACGACTGACCAAACCCAGCCGCAGGCCGGTCAGGTCCCCGGCGGCCAGCCCCCCGCAGGTCAGGCACCCGGCGGCATGCCAGGCGGCCCAATGGTTGATGCCTTGGTCCAGGCCCTGGGCCTAGATGCCACCACTGTCTCCACAGCCATCCAGGAAGTGGAAACCGAATTGGGTGTCTTTGGGCCAGAAGCTTCTCAAAGCACCGAGTTCCAGCAGGCCCTAGCCGAGAAGCTGGGGGTGAGCGTCGATGAGGTGACCGCTGTGGCCTCCTCGATGCCTCAGCCAGGCCAGGGCGGGATGGGTCAACCCCCGGCTGGTGGCATGGGCCAGCCGCCAGCTGGGGGCGCCGGATCGGCTCCGCAAATCCAGGTTCCCAGCGGTGCTGCTACCCCCAGCACCGAGTCCTGAGAACTGCGATGAGTGCCGCCCCGAAGGTGGCAGCGATGTGGGGGGTCTGGGGCACGTAGCCGTCAGCTCAATGGGCAGTGAGCTTGAGGCTACGGTCGCAGGCTGCGACGACGCTCGGGTCGTGACTGATCACCAGCACGGCCCGGGCCTGGCAGGCCCGCCACACATCGGCCATCAACGCCTCAGCGGTAGCTTGATCCAGATGCTCGGTGGGCTCGTCGAGAATCCACAGATCCCGGTCAGCCACCAATAACCGGGCCAATGCCAGTCGGCGACGTTCCCCGCCAGAGATGGTGTTGCCATCTTCTCCGATGATCCGGCTGGGATCGAGGTCGAGACCTGCGCGTCGTAACGCATCCTCGACCTGTTCATCAGTGGCGTCCTTATTGCCGATCCGGACATTCTCGGCGACGGAGGTGGCGAAGATATGGGCATCTTGGGCGAGGTAGCCGACCCGGCCGCCCCTGGTTACCACCCCAGCTCGTGGCGGAATCAGCCCCATGACGGTAGCTGCCAAGGTGGTTTTACCCACCCCAGAGGGGCCGGTACAGGCCACTTTCTCTCCAGGTGCGATCCGCAGCTCTAGGCCGTCTTGGATGATTGGCCCACCTGGCCAGCCGATCGCCACAGCAGTGAGGATGAGGCCCGGTTCGGCAGCCCCGTCGGGGACCACATCCCCGGTGCCGATCGGTTCGGCCTCCAGCACCTGGTTGACACGTTCGAGGGCGGTACGGGAACGAGTCCAGGTCTGAGCGGCAGCAGTGAAACTGCTCAACACCTCGTGTAACGACAATGGCAGCAAGGCCAGCACCGCCAGGAAGGTGGGATGCATCGACTGGTCGCGGATCGCTAAAGCGCCGATGACGAGGCCCGCGATGACTGCGATACCTGCCGCCACCACCTGCACCGCCGTCGCGACACCACGCACCCAGGCTCCCCGAGCCTCCTGCTGTTTGAGGCGCTCATCGATCTCCAGCAACTCGGCTAGGGCCTGGTCTTGGGCCCCATAGGCCACCAGATCGCTGGCGGTGCGTGCCAGCTCCCGAACGCTGCCGCCAAGCTCACCGCGGGTAGCAACAGCCGCGCGATCCACCGCAACCGTGGCCCGTTGCGCAATCAACGGCACCACGACGCCAGCCAGTAGCGCCGTGGCGAAGAGCACTGCTGCTGCGCCAGGGGAGATGAAGGCCATCCCAGTGGAGGCGGCGACGATGACCAGCAAACCTGAGGAAACCGGGATCAATACCCGAACCAGATAGTCAGTGATGGCGTCGGTGTCGCTGACGATCCGGGTGAGTAAATCCCCGCGACGAGCACCAATGAGGGTGGTGGCTGCCAGCGCGTCGTAGCTGCGTAGCCGCAGCCCCGACTGCATCCGAAGCGCGACATCGTGACCTACGAGCCGCTCAACATAGCGGAAAACGCTACGGGACAGCGCGAAGGTCCGCACCCCGACGGCTGGGGCTTGCAGATACAGCACCGGTGGCATCAGTGCAGCGAAGCTGATCAGCCAGGCCGACAGCCCCAGCAACGCCACCGATGAGAGGGAGGCCAGAAAGGCTAGCAGGATCGCCAACCCGAGACGCCATCGGGATTGAGGGATCGAACGAATCAGGGAGCTGATCATCGGATCCTCACCACCTTGTCAGCAGCAGCCAAGACGGCGGGGCGATGGGTTACTACTAAGGCCCCAGCCCCCGACTCGCGTACCGCCTTGATCACGGCTTCTTCTGCATCGGCATCAAGACCGGCGGTGGGTTCGTCTAGAACCAGCAGTTTCGCCCCGCCTAGCCTGATTCGGAGGAGCGCGCGGGCCAAGGCAACTCGGCGACGTTGCCCAGCAGATAGCCCTTCACCGTCGTCACCGACCTGTTTGCCAGCCTCAAAATCGGCACCCGCGATCTGCAAGGCCGTTGCGATCTGCTCCGGTGACGCGCCCGGATAACCCAGGGCGACGTTATCGCCGACGGTGCCGCGGATCAGGCCGGGATGCTGCGCCACCCATGCGGTGCGGCGTCGCCACGCAGCTGGATCCAACCCGGCTAGATCCTGACCATCGATCAGCACCTGCCCGGTATCGGGGCGTTCAAAGCCCATGACCAACCCCAAGGCGGTGGATTTGCCACCACCCGAGGCCCCAGTTAAAGCGACGATCTGGCCCTCAGGCACTTCCAAGCTGAGATCCGTAACTGCCGGAGCCTTAGCCCCTGGCCAGGTGAAACTCACCTGGTTCAGCCGCAGATCGCTACCCTCAGGCAGGGGCTGGCCGGTGGTGGGGACAGCCTGGTCGATGTGGTCGAGGGCTGCTTGGGCGGCGGCCACCCCGTCGGCGGAGTCATGGAAGTGCACACCGACTTGGCGCACCGGCAGGAAGGCGTCGGGAGCCAGGATCAACACGAACAAGGCCAAGTCGAAGGGCAGTTGACCGAAGGCCAGCCGGAATCCCACCGTAACCGCTACCACTGCCACCGACAGTGAGGCCAGCAACTCCAGCGCAAATGAGGACAGAAAGGAGATGTAGAGCACCTTCATGGTTTGGTTGCGGAACTGCCCCTCGGTCAGGATGATTCCATTGCGTTGGGCGCGAGCCCTAGCGAAGGCCTGCAAGGTGGGCAGGCCCTGGATGAGGTCGCCGAAATGGTTGGCCAGTTTGTCGGCTCGGGCGAAGGCTTTGGCGGTCGCGGCCTGCGTCGTCCAGCCGATCAATGCCATGAATACCGGGATCAGAGGCAGGGTGATCGCGACGATGATGGCGCTGGGCCAATCAGCCAACAAGATGACCCCACCCACCAGGAAGGGGACGGTTACCGCCAGACCCAGCTGAGGTAGGAATTTCGAGAAATATCCGTCGAGGTTATCCAGTCCGGTGGTGACTACCTTGGTCAACGTTGACGAAGAGGTCACCGGGCGGCTGAGATGCGAGGCCAGCACATCGCGTCGCAATTGGGATTTCACTGCCGCTGCAGAACGATGGGCCAGCACCGAGTTGATCCAACCCAGCAGCCCCCTGCCGAGGAAAACTAAGCCCAGCAGGACCAGGGCGAGAACCCAGTCCGGCGGCAATTGGGCGGTAGCGAAAACCAGCGCGACGAGTCGGGAGATAAGCCACGCTTGGGCGATGACGAGGGCAGCAGTCAGGATGCCAACACAGACCGAGGCGACCAGGTATTTCCTGGTCGCCCCGGCACGTTTGAGAAGCCTTGGCTCCACGGGTCCAGCCATGAAGCACAGACTACTTGATCAGTACACGATGTGATCGGGAATGTTCTTGGTGCTGATGCGCTTGGAGAACACCCAGTAGCTCCACGACTGGTAGCCCAGCACGATCGGCACGAAGATCACAGCAGCCCAGGTCATCAGGGTCAAGGTGGTATCCGAGCTGGCAGCGGTCAAGATGTTGATCCGCTCAGTGGCGGCTACCGTCTCGTCTTGAGCAAATCCCAAGTTGCCGTACATCTTGAGGAATAGCCCCGTGATCAGCGCGACGATGGACAACCCGGCCAGGGCGAAACCAACGCCCTCACGCTTGGCATTGACCGTCATGAATACTGATCCTGCCAAGGCCAGGATGGACACCACAGCTGCCACCCAACCGAAGACCGACAGGTCAGCGAACTCGGAGGTCGCGGGCCAGAACAGATTCTGACTGATGACGAATACCGCCAATAGGGCAACCACTACCCAACCCCAGCGGGCGACGAAGGCCCGGGCGCGGTCGTGGATGATGCCGCGCGATTTGAGGGTGAGGAAGGTGGCGCCGTGGATCAGGAAGAGGGTCACGAAGAGCACCCCACCCAGCAGTGCGAAGGGCCCGAATAGGCCGAAGAAGTCGCCGTTCCACAGCAGCCCATCATTGGCCAACCCGATGGCGAAGTTGGCGAAGCCAACGCCGAGCACCAGGGAAGGTAGGAAGGAGCCGATGATCGCGAAGGTGTCGAAGAGCCCCCGCCACTGGGTTTCGGGATGCTTCGAGCGGTATTCGAAAGCCACACCACGCAGGATGAGACCGATCAACACCAGCAGTAAGGGTAGGTAGAGGCCGGAGAACAGCGTCGCATACCAGCCGGGGAAGGCGGCGAACATGGCGCCACCGGCGGTGAGCAGCCACACTTCGTTGCCATCCCAGGTGGGGCCGATGGTGTTGACCATGACGCGACGTTCCTTGTC